>CANJRM010000019.1 GCA_947476645.1 Bacteroidota bacterium | reverse complement strand
GAACTGGTTGACCAGTACCTTGCAGGCAACGAGCTTGCCCTTGAACGATTAATTATTCGTCACAAGGACAAAATTTACACATCCATTTACTTAATGGTAAAGGATAACTACCTCGCTGAAGACCTCTTTCAGGAGACGTTTATCAAAGCTATTGATTATTTGCGGAGAGGAAAATATACCGAAGAGGGAAAATTTGCCCCTTGGGTAGCGCGTATTGCCTATAACTTGTGCATTGACCATTTCCGTAAGCTGAAACGCACACCGGGAATTGTTACCAGCGAAGGCGATGATATTTTCAGATACATGAAGTTTGAAGAAACTTCGCATGAGGAGCATGTTCATTTGGAAAAATTCGAAACCAAATTGAAAGATTTGATTGAACAATTGCCTGAAGAGCAAAAAGAGGTGGTGATACTTCGTCACTTCTTTAACTTCAGTTTCAAGGAAGTTTCGGAATACACGAAATCTCCTTTAAATACCTGTCTAGGAAGAATGCGCTACGCGCTCACTAACATCCGCAGAATGATGGAGGAACAGAATGTGGTTCTGCGCCAGCTATAAAATACGATTGTCAAACTTGTTGTTTGTCGTTTAAATCCGCTCCACGTTGGGGCGGATTTTTTATTTCTTAAGGATTGAAAAAATATTTCCGCATCCACACAATAATATTTTGGCACTGCGTTTTATATCTGCAAAAACAAAATAAAACCAATATGGAACAAACTTCTACACTCGACCTTTTAGTATTACACGCTTATGGCGAAACCAATCTGGAGCAAAGAGAATTCCTAGCCAACGAACTGAGCGAGAACGAAAATCTTCAGGAAGAATTAATGGGACTGGTAGATACACAGTACCAGCTTAATTCTATGATAAAGAGCCCGAGCGAAACCTCGGTGCGTATTATTATGGAGCATAGCTATAAGACGGAGCAACTGCAAGAGATTTAATTTCTTCGCTGCTTCATCTTCATTTTATTTTTTGAAATTTTTCTTTACCTACGCATATAGGTTGCGTTCTGCTGCTGCATATTTGTTTTACCAAACCGGAAACGAAAGGCAATTAGCACGATTGCTTTAGTTTCTGGCAAGGTGACTAAAAAACAAACTAATTATTTTAGTTTAAATCAAAAGAACGTTTACTTTTACATTCAATTAAAAACAAAAACTATGAACAAAGCTTCTGACGAAAGAAAAGAAAAAATGAAAGCACTCCAGCTTACAGTAGATAAGTTGGACAAGGCGTATGGCAAAGGAACCATTATGAAACTGGGCGATTCGAAAGTGATGGGTGTGGAATCTATTCCTACCGGTTCACTCGGATTGGATATTGCGCTTGGTATAGGTGGTTTGCCAAAAGGAAGAGTAATAGAAATTTACGGACCTGAATCTTCGGGTAAAACAACACTCGCTATTCAGGCGATTGCAAATTGCCAAAGAGCAGGAGGCATTGCTGCATTTATAGATGCGGAACATGCTTTCGATAAAACGTATGCGGAGAAATTGGGTGTGGACGTAAATAATCTTCTCATCTCTCAACCCGATGATGGCGAGCAAGCATTGGATATTACCGAGCATTTGATTCGTTCAGGAGCAATTGACATTATTGTTATTGACTCGGTAGCGGCACTTGTTCCGCGTAGTGAATTAGAAGGTGAAATGGGCGAAAGCAAAATGGGATTGCACGCGCGTTTGATGAGTCAGGCATTGAGAAAGTTGACTGGAACAATTTCTAAAACGGGTTGCTGCTGTATTTTTATCAATCAGTTACGCGAGAAAATCGGAGTGATGTTCGGTAATCCGGAAACGACAACCGGTGGTAATGCTTTGAAGTTTTATGCTTCGGTGCGTTTAGATATTCGCAGAATTGGTCAGTTGAAAGATGGCGATAATTTAATTGGCAACAGAACCCGTGTGAAGGTGGTGAAGAATAAAATGGCTCCGCCTTTCAGAACCTGTGAGTTTGATATTATGTATGGATTGGGGGTTTCTAAAAATGGCGAAATTGTTGACATGGGAAGCGAAATGGGTGTTATGCAGAAGAGCGGCTCATGGTATAGTTACGAAGGAACGAAACTTGGACAAGGTCGCGATGGAGTAAAGCAAATGCTGGACGACAACCCGGGACTTTCTGCAGAAATTGAAGCCAAGATTAAAGCGAAAGTGATGGCAGGAATTGAAATAGTAAAAGTAGAAGCAGAAGGAGAAGAAGCGGCATAATTCCATCATCGGTTTTTTAATTGACAAAATAGCAAGCGCAGAAATTATTTCTGCGCTTGTTTTATTTTTACCTTGAACCAAAATTCAAACCATGAAAAAATATTTACTCGCCTTAATCGTACTCATTCTCTCAGGGCCTGCGTTCTCGATTACTTCTTTTACACTCAACATGAATTATGAAAATACGGCAAGAGATTTTTTAGTGCATCTGCCTACTGGGTTTACCACTGCACAGCATCTTCCGATTGTGCTCAACATGCATGGACTTGGTTCTAATGGCGGGCAGCAGGAATTTTATTCGCGAATGAGCGAAACTTCGGATGCCAATAATTTCGTGGTAGTTTATCCGAATGGTATTGGAAACTCATGGAACTCGGGATTTAGTGCGCCTTACAATAGTTCGCCAGATGATGTTGGTTTTCTTTCGAAAATTATTGACACGCTTGCGCTGCTTTACAATATTGATTTGAATCGCGTGTATGCAACCGGCATGAGCAACGGTGGTTTTCAGAGTTACCGTTTAGCTTGTGATTTAGAAAACAGAATAGCCGCCATTGCTCCTGTGGCGGGAACAATTTCTACACTTACTGCTTTTAATTGTACGAGTCAATCGCGTAAAATTCCAGTGCTGCATATTCACGGAACGGCAGACCCGCTTGTGCCTTATGGAGGCGATGTGGGCTTTAAAAGTGTGGAAGAGACGCTTAGTTTTTGGCTGGGACAAGACCAATGCAGTGCAACAAGTGATACGATTGCTTTGCCGAATATTAATTTGCTTGACAGTTCAACTGTGGAGCGGATACGTTACCAAAGTTGCGGTGACGGAACAGAAGTCTGGTTTTATAAAATTACCGGTGGAGGACATACCTGGCCCAATGCCACTTTTGATTATATCTACGGACCAACCAACAGAGACCTTGATGCAAGCCAAGAGATTTGGAATTTTTTCAATCTCTTTACGTTGAATGGACCAAACCGCATAGAGGAAGTAAAAGAGGAAGATGTGGTTAGTGTATATCCGAATCCGATGGAAACGACTTGCGAACTACGATTTGCGAACCGCGACATTGAAAAGCAAATACAGCTTTCGGTTTTTGATTTGAGTGGAAGAAAAATTTTGGAGCGGAAGATTGTTTCATCTTCTACCGAAATAAATTTGAGTGGTGTTGAGAATGGAATGTACTTCCTGAGGTTGGAAGGGAGTGGCATTAGTTGGACAAAGAAATTGGTAAAGCAATAATTACATTTCACTTCTAATTCCAAAAACAATGAAAGCGTTCAAAACAATTCTACTGAGTTTTTTTTGCGTGGCATTCTTCTATAGTTATTCAGCTGAGCCCGCCTTGAAGTTTATTCAAAACAAAAATCAGTTTGATGCGCGTGCCTTGTATATGGCAGAGGTGCCGGGCGGAGGAGTTTTTTTAGAGCATGAGTGTTTTACTTATGTTTTTTATAACGCCAATGATTTGAATGCAATTGAAGAAGAAATGCACGATGGAAATTATGCCCGTGTTGATGAATTGCCTTTGCGCGGACACGCCTACAAAATGCATTTGCAAAATGCGAATGAAGCTGCAACAGTTATCGGTGAAGAGAAGTGCCGTGAGCAATACAATTATTTTTTGGGAAACGATAAATCGAAATGGGCGGGGAAGGTGCCGTTGTATGGTGCGGTTAATTATCATGAAGTGTATCCGCAAGTTGATTTGAAAGTTTATAGTGAAGGCATGAATGCGAAGTATGATTTTATTGCCGCAGCAGGTGCTGATGTTTCGAAAATTGCTTTGCTGTTTGAAGGAACAGATGGATTGGAATTGGAGGATGGCGTTTTGAAAATTAAAACTTCGGTGACTACGATTGTGGAGCAAAAGCCTTTTGCTTTTCAACTAATTGATGGCAGGAAAAAAGAAGTGCGTTGTGAGTATGCGTTGCAGAATGAAACGGTATCATTTCGCTTTCCTGAAGGATATAATTACAGTTATGAATTAGTAATTGACCCTGTGATTGTAGCGGCAACTTATTCCGGTACTACGTATCGCGCGTATGCACACAGCGCATCGTATGACCAACACGGAAATATTTATTCGGCAGGCAGAGCGTTTTCAGTAAATGCCAACGGTACCGGTGCCGGGTATCCGGCTACAGCGGGTGCGTTTCAAACTACGCATCATGGCGGCTATCAGGATATATGCGTGAGCAAGTATAACCCCGATGGTTCATCGCTGTTATGGTCAACATATATTGGCGGTAGCGGACAGGAGCAACCGCACAGTTTGTTTGTAGATGCCAACGACCAGTTGTATATCTACGGCACTTCGAACTCTACCAATTATCCGGTGAGTGCGAATGCATATCAACCCGTGAATCTTCCTGATAATTTCGGAAATCATTTAGATGATATTGTAGTGACCAAATTAAATTCATCGGGTTCTGCTTTGCTTGGCTCAACGTATGTAGGCGGAAGAAGTGAAGAAGATGGCACGAACTGGTCGACAGTTGAAAGATATTATGGTGACCGTTTTAAAGGAGAGATTGTAGTTGACTCGCTTGGTAATGCTTATGTGGCGAGTTACACGCGCGCTACAGATTTTCCAATTACTGCGGGTGCGTTTCAGGCAACGTATGGCGGAGGATATCAGGATGGAGTTTTGTTTAAACTGAACAGCGATTTGTCTTCTCTGGTGTGGAGCACGTTTATTGGCGGCAATAAAGAAGATGCCTGCTATGGTTTGCGATTAGATGCCAACGGAGATTTATTTGTTACGGGTGCGGTGTCGAGTAACGCGATGACGAATACAGCCGGCACAATTCATACAAGTTATCAGGGCGGATTGTTTGATGCGTTTGTGATGCATGTGCGTGCCGATGGGCAAGCAGTTTTGAAATCAACTTATTTTGGTTCGGCAGGTGAAGAGCAGGCGTATTTGCTCGACTTAGACAAAAGCGGAAACGTTTACATTTTTGGTTCGAGCCCGAACAATGCTATTCAGGCAACAGCAAATGCTTATCAGGCGGTTGGTGTTGGTGCGTTCATTGCGAAACTAAAACCGACCTTGGACTCTGTGCTTTTCGTAACCACGTTTAACGAAATTGCTCCGACAGCTTTGATGGTAGATGAGTGTGGTTATATCTACGCGGTTGGTCACGGAGGTTTGAACACGAGCATTGGAACATGCACCGGATTTCAACTGACACCCGATGCTTTTCAAACGGGCAGCGGAGGTTTTTATATGTTGACTTTGGAGCCCGATGCCATTGCATTGAAGTTCGGTTCTTACTATGGTCCTACCGATTCGCATGTGGACGGAGGAACTTGCCGCTTTGATAAACGCGGAATAATTTATCACGCGCTTTGCACCGACAAAACAACTTTATACACTACGGCAAATGCGTTTCACACCACAAAACTTTCGAACGATTTTGATGCCACGGTTTTCAAAATAGATTTTCAGGCAGCGCGTGTTTATGCCGATGCTTTGGCAACGATTGCAGGCAGCAATGATACTTCTGCCAATGTGCAGAGTTGCAATTCGAACACGGTGCAGTTCATCAATCATTCCATCAATGCGGTTCAATACGTTTGGTATTTCGGCAATGTAGACTCTTCTACGGTTGCGCAACCCGCTTATACTTTCAGCAGCACAGGCTCGCATTTAGTGATGCTCGTAGCGATGGATTCTTCGAGTTGCAATAAAAAAGATACTGCGTTTGTGACGGTGAGTACCGGCTCGGTGGCGGTGAGCGCTTCTGCTACCAACACCGCATGCAACAGCACAACAGGAAACGCAAGTGTAACTATCACGAGCGGCACGGGACCTTATACTTATACATGGAGCAACGGAGGAACGAGCGCTTCCATTTCTAATCTGCCTTCAGGAAATTATACAGTGACAGTGGCCGCCAGCGGCAACTGCACGGCTACTGCAAGTGCTACTGTTGTTTCTTCAAACGGAGTTACGCTCTCTACAAATTCTACCAACACAAGTTGCGGAAATAATAACGGAAGCGCGACTGTGACTGCAACAACCGGAGCAACGCCATTCAGTTATGTGTGGAGCAATGGTGCTATAGTTTCTTCGCTTAATAACCTTCCCTCAGGAAATTACACGGTGATGGTGAACGATGCAAACAATTGCAGTGCCACGGCAAGTGTGCAGGTAGATACGAGCAATAATATTTCAGTGACTATTGCGAGTGACAAACCGATTATGTGCATTGGCGACAGCGCGCATGTATGTGTAACCACAACACACGGTTCCTATTTATGGAACCTCGGGCAAACCACACAGTGCATTTACACCAAGCAAGCGGGCAATTATTATGTAACCGTAACCGATGGAAACTGCACGGCTACTTCCAATCACCTTGCGGTAAACATTTATCCGCTCCCTCCTGTTTCTATCAGTGTGAACGGAGATACCATGACTGCATACTCGGCAGTTACTTATCAATGGTATTTGAACGATGCAGAAATTGCAAACGCTACTTCGCACATTTATGTGGCGCAGCAAGCGGGCTATTACTCAGTAGCGATTACCGATACGAACGGTTGCCGTGTAGTTTCAAATAATGTGTTTGTAGGCGGAACAGGAATTGAAAATTTAAATGATGATGGTCGTGTCGAACTTTATCCAAATCCAAGCGATGGAAAATACGAACTGCGATTTGCGAACCGCGACTTTGAACAGCCAATGCAGCTTTTTGTTTTTGATGTAGAGGGAAGAAAAGTTTTTGAGCAGAAGATATTTACAGCTACAACCAAAATTAATTTGCTGATGCTAGAGAGCGGAGTTTATTTTTTGAAAGTGAATGGAAACAACTTCACGGTTACAAAAAAGATAATCAAAGATTAAGTGCTACTTCTTCTTCAACCCAATCTCCACTAATCTTTCATTCAGATATTCTCCTGCAGAAATTGGCGTGTAAGCAATAGGATGATTTGCACTCACGCAACTTGGTAAACAATCTAAACGCATTTCGCTCCGCGGGTGCGTGAAGAAAGGAATAGAGAAACGGGAGGTATGCCATTTTTCGCGCGGAGGATTTACTACGCGGTGTGTAGTTGATTTCAGTTTGTTGTTAGTGAGGCGTTGCAGCATATCACCTACGTTTACCACAAGGCAACCTTCGGGTGCGGTAATGTCGAGCCATTCCTTTTGCCGGTTGAGTAATTGCAAACCTTCGGCACTTGCACCAACAAGAAGAGTGATAAGGTTAATGTCCTCATGCTGCTCGGCACGCACGGCACTTTTAGGTTCGCTGATGATTGGCGGATAATGAATGGCGCGCAAAATGGAATTGCCGTTGTTAATGTGCTTATCGAAATAAAATTCTCCAATGCCTAAATGAATAGCAATAGCACGCAGTAATTCGCGTGCGCTGCCTTCAAATGATTTGAAAAGTTTTTGCCCCAGTTCATAAAACTCCGGCACTTCATCTACCGCAATATTATCTGGGTAATCTGCTGCAGGCATTACTTCGCCTTCTACAATTTGTCCCATTTGCCAAAACTCTTTGAGGTCTGGCGCATCGTAACCCTTGGCAGTTTCTTTTCCGAATGATGTGTAACCACGTTGCCCTGCAAGTTCTACCTTTTCATATTTTTTCTTTTCCTCGCGGCTCATGGCGAAGAACTTTTTTACAGCATCATAATATTCATCAATCAGTTGCGGTGGCACTCCATGATTTTTTACAGAAACAAAACCAACTTCTTCAAATGCACGACCAAGCTCATACACAAATTTTTGTTTCGATTCATTATTGCCCGAAGTAAATTCAGACAGGTCAACAACAGGAATAGTATTTAACGACATAAGGGTTGAATTAAATTTTGGAAATCAATTTGCTTTGATCGAATCAATATTAGTAATCGGATAGCCGCTTACTTTGGGCAATCCCCAGTCATCAATGAAAGTAAAAATATAGCCGTTCTTAAAATTTTTCTTCTTCAAAAAACTTTGCGCTTCGTTTTCATCTCTCGCTAATTGCACATTTCTACCCGCATAAAAAATACTTTGCGGGCTGGTTTCGCACTTGCAAAACAACATCACATCTTTATCCATGATGCGAATTTGTTCTCCCAATTTTTTATCAAAACCCAAATCGCTGAATACAAGGAAGTTCAAATTCATCACCTGAAACTGTACCACCATCAACACCAACGTTATCACCAAACCAATTTGCATTCTGCGAAGTGGAATGGCTCCGCTCTTTTTTACTTTGTCGTAAAATATACCGAGCAAAACACTGAAAAAAAGTGAAGCATACAGAGCCGAAAAATCCTGCACCGAATAATTCAAAAAGAAAACGTGCATCAGCACCACAGGAGTTACACTGAGCCAGATAAAACGATATCCGTTTTCACTGAAAACAATTTTTAATTTTTTTCTACTAACGGTAAGCCAAAGAAACGCTCCCACCAAAACATAAATAAGGATGTAGTGAATTACATAATTATAGAGGAGCGTTTTAATCAACCACAAATACGAAAACATAAAATGCCATAACCCCTGGTTGGTTTCTTCGAGGCTTCCGCGTACGATATAGCGGTTTAGCATTTCTTCGATGTAAGCACCTGCTCCGTTTATTTGCGAATACTGATAAACGATGATGCGAAGCATAATCAGTGTAACTGCAATAGTGCTCCAGATTAAAACGCGGAAACCTCTGATGTCGCGGACGTGTAACAGCGAATAAACCAAAACGCCAAAAGCAAAAAACACTCCGAGCCACGAAGTGTAAATCATAAGCGCGAGTACGAGCGAGTAAAAGAAAATGTATTTAGTCGAATAAAATTTTTGGCGGATAATCATTTTGAGCGCGGTATAAACACCAATAATAAAAAGCGTTTGCACCGCCATATCGCTCATGTAAACATTTCCCTGAAACCAGAGCGTGATAGGAAGAAAGAGATAAATGGTAAACGCCACTACTGCGCTTCGGTAGGGCAAAGAGCGCGCGCAACTGAAACTTAAAAGACAAACCGTGAAGTAAACAAAGAGCGCACTGATAAAATGAAGAACAAGATTAAAAATCTGAATAGGCAAAACATCTGGCCGAATATGCAGCAACTTGAAAATGAAAAATGGAAAGTAGTATGCAAAAGGCGGATGAGAAACGTAGTAGTAGTTTCCTTCTTTATCAAGCATCTTGCCGCTTTGGTTCGCACTGTTGTTAATGAATTTATCAGCGGGATTATTGAAAGTCATTACAGGATTGCAACCGTATTTTTCAATTCCGTTGTCGTACCAAATTTGCATGATGCGTAACGAAATAGCTGTACAGAATTCGTGATGTCTGCTAAGCGGTCGGTTCAGTTGAGGCAACCGAACAGCTACCGAAAGCAGAAAAATTCCGAAGAGTAAAGGGAATGTTCGTTTGATGAAATCCATAATAGCTGATGGCGAATATATCGGATAATAATGCGAATTTTTTCTCTTCAATTTCTTTTCTACTCTTGTGACAGCTAATCACATCTATGAATCTTGACGAAGAAATATATAAGTCGCTCCACGATGATTTGGAAATATGCCGCGATTATATCCGGCAAATTTCCTTGGGCATGATTAAAGGTGAAGTGACGAAGTATCCAATTTTTGTTGCCACACGCGGAGAGAACGATGTAGATATTGGTTTGCCGATTGTGAACCGTGCCGATTTTGATATCAGTTGGAATTTCAACGCATCGCACCTCGAAGAGTTTGTAAGCAAAGGAGTGGTAGTGCGCGACAAAGCGAATGATTTTATTAAAGCGTATAAAAATCCTCAGGAGTATATGTGCGTATTTGTAGCCGAAGAAGAGGCGATGAGTTTTGTGTTTATGCCTTATGAACGCAACAAAGCCAATTTGAATTAGCGAATTCTGTTTCGTAGAACTTTCTCGGTGTTAGTACTTTCCCTTTTTGCTTTTCAGCTATTTGTCAAATTAGCGCAATGATTTTTTCGCCTCTCCTCAGTGCTTCCATTTTCTTTTCGGCTCTTTACTTCCTGCTGGTGCTTTATTTTTTTGTGGGATGGATAAGATTGAAGAATGCAGAATTGGGAATGCGGAATGCGGAATTAAAACAGCCGTTTGTTTCAATTGTTATTCCTACGCGCAATGAAAGCGAAAACATCAAAGCCTGTTTGGAAAGCATTTTCAAACAAAATTATCCGCAGCATTTGTTTGAAGTGGTGCTTGTAGATGATTTTTCTACCGACCCTACTTTGCGCTTTGCCCGCGAAATCAATCAACCGAATTTACTGGTGCTTGACTTGATGCAATACATTGGCAATGCGGGCGAATATTCACCGAACAAGAAAAAAGCAATTGCACTCGGTATTAAAAACGCAAAAGGCGATTTGATTATCACTACCGATGGCGATTGTACCGCAGGAGAAAATTGGTTAACCACAATGGTGGATTATTTCACCAACAACGATTTCAAATTAGTTACAGCTCCCGTAATGATGAAGCCGGCTTATTTTCCATTGCAGGTTTTTCAGCAATTGGATGTGATGAACCTGATGGGAATTACTGGCGCAACCATTCGCAACAATATGCCTACCATGTGCAATGGTGCTAATCTGATATATGCGAAACAAACTTTTCATGAAGTGGAAGGGTTCAAAGGCAACCACGATGTGCCAACAGGTGACGATATTTTTTTGATGCAAAAAGTAAACGAGAAATTTCCGGGAAGTATTGGCTTTGTGAAAAATTTCGATGCTTGCGTTTTTACAAAACCAGAGAAAGGATTGGGCAATTTTATTTCGCAGCGCGTTCGCTGGATTTCAAAATCGGCTCGATACAGCAATTTTAAAATTACGAGCATTCTCTACTTCGCATATTTTTTCAATCTGCTGATTATTCTCACCGCATTGTTTGCCCTGCAAATGGAGGAGTTTAGTTGGTTGCCCGTTGCTATTGCAGGCGGAACAAAACTCTTCTCAGATTTTATTTTCAATATTCCCGTTACGGTTTTCTTTCGCAAATGGTATATGCTTTTACTTTTACCAATCATCGAAATTTTTTATGTGCTGTATGTGGTGTTGATTGGCCCGTTGAGTTTAATGGGAAGATATAGATGGAAAGACCGATTAATTAAGTAATGCAATGGCCGCAGAAATAAAATCCACTTCACTCAATCAAAAAGCATGGCGCAGATTAAAGCGCAACCGAAGTGCTATGGTTGGTCTCACCATTATTGTTTTGGCGGTGCTGCTTTCTGTTTTTGCTTATGTGGCTGCTCCTGATAATTCTCCATCGGGCAACGAACAAATTCTTCAACTCGAAACTCATCCACCCGGCTTTGCCATAAAAATTTTAAAGAAGAAAAGGGAAGGCGCAACTGCATCAGGAATTTTAGATGGCATGTCGAATGGCTTTGTAAAAAACTATGAACCTATTCCGGTTCTTGATTATAAAATTACTGGCGACAGCATTGCTTACACCGAATACAAGGGAAGAGGTTTTAATGCAGAGGCAAATAAAATTTCATTGACGCATTTAGCAGGAAGAAACTTGAATTCGATTACTGAAAAAGATTTTGAAAATGAATTTATAGCGCACAAAATATTTTTACTCGGTACCGATAAATTTGGAAGAGATATTCTTTCGCGCTTGCTGATAGGTGTGCGCGTTTCGCTTTCTGTGGGTCTCATTTCTGTTTTCATTTCGCTCATCATCGGTATTGTGCTGGGTGCGTTGGCGGGCTATTTCAAAGGTTGGATTGATGAAGGAATCATGTGGGTGATAAATGTTTTCTGGAGCATTCCCACGTTGCTTTTAGCTATGGGATTATATATCAGCGCAGGAAGTTTGATTGAAAACAAACTCGTGATGATTTTTATTGCAGTGGGTTTAACCATGTGGGTGGAAACGGCACGTATCGTGCGCGGACAGTTTCTTTCTATTCGCGAAATGGATTTTGTGAGTGCTGCAAGAAGTTTGGGCTTTGGTGATGTGCGCATTATTTTCAAACACATACTCCCGAATATCATGGGACCTATTATCGTGGTGGCTTGTTCAAATTTTGCGAGTGCTATTCTGGTTGAAAGCGGCCTTAGTTATATCGGCTTAGGCATTCAACCACCCGCGCCAAGTTGGGGAAGTATGTTGAATGAATACAAAGATTTCATTGATACGAATAAAGCTTATCTCGCTTTGTTTCCAGGCTTAGCAATTATGCTGCTCGTGCTTGCTTTTAATTTAGTTGGTAACGGTTTGCGCGATGCGCTTGATGTGAAAGGACAACTCGATTAAAAAATTATTCTTCCATCACACTCACCTGATGTCGTATACTTTCGTTGTGCACCTGCTGAAATAATTTCAGAATAAACTCTTCGGTCAGTCCACCTGTTTTTCCTTTTTCAAGCGCGCGTTTTACTATTTGTGCCCAACGGTCGCTTTGGTGAATAGCGAGTTGATTTTCCTTTTTCAATGCACCTATATCTTCTGAAATTCCCATTCGCTCGGCAAGCAACTCAATAATATAATCGTCAATCCTATCAATGCGCGCACGCATATCGTGTAACGAATGCAAGCCATCTTCCGAAACTTTTGGCTGACGAACAATGAGAGAATTTAGAATTTCTCCGAGGCGTTCCGGAGTAACTTGTTGCTTGGCATCGCTCCATGCTTTGTCAGGGTTGATGTGCGATTCAATCATCAGTCCTTCAAAGCCCATGTCCATTCCCTGTTGCGAAAGCATATAAATCAAATCGCGCGTGCCTGCCATGTGGCTTGGGTCAACAATGATGGGAATTTCAGGATAACGCCTGCGCAACTCAATCGGAATTTCCCACATAGGCGGATTGCGATAAATTGTTTTTTCGTAACTGGAAAAGCCGCGGTGAATCACTCCGAGTTTTTTAATTCCGCTTTGATAAAAACGTTCCACCGCTCCAATCCACAATTCCAAATCTGGATTGATTGGATTTTTAATCAGCACAGGAATATCGACTCCTTTTAAACTGTCCGCAATTTCCTGAATAGCAAAAGGCGAAACCGTTGTGCGCGCACCAATCCACAAAACATCAATATCGTTTTTGAGAGCAGCTTCCACATGCTCGGGATTTGCTACTTCAACCGTAACAGGCAAACCAACAGCACGCCCTGCATTTTTTACCCACGGCAAACCAATTTCGCCTACACCTTCAAAACTATTTGGTCGTGTGCGCGGTTTCCAGATTCCTGCGCGTATCATGTGCACTTTGCCGTTGGCATGTTGCACAATTTCTTTCACCGTATTCATCACCTGCTCTTCACCCTCGGCACTGCAAGGACCTGAAATCACAAAAGGGTGCGCGTTTACTTTCGTCCAGTCCTGTAAAGAAGTTATTTCAAATTTATTTGCCACGTTTCTGAATTGATTATTAAAATGAAAATTTATTTTCGGTAGAATGAAAAAAAATCTACTGCTTGTTTTTCTGACAGCAATATTACATCAAACAAGTTTCACACAAACAAGTTTTCGGATTTCTTCTTTTCAGCCCACAGCTGCTGATTTCAAGTATCTTCTACTCACCAATAAAGAAATTGCAGACAACGATACTACCAATGAAAAAATTGTTGACCTCGTTGAGCCTATGTTGCTCGATTCTGTTTTATTAAGGAAGAAACAACATCATCGTCTCTTTTTAGTGGGCTGGTTAATTCACGCTTTTGGCGGTTATAACTGGCGCGCAGTTGATATGCATAAACAAAAATTTGTGGGTACTGTAATAAACGAGGGACGAAGCGGGGCAGCAGAATACACAGAGTATGATATTAAGTATCATCTCAATTTTCATTTGAAAAAATATTTGTTCAAAGATTTTGCAGCCTATGATTTAGAGCGAAAATATCATCGACAGGATATTCGTCCTTCGCATCATACCGATTATAAAGTGGCTCCCTATGTACGTGATACAAACAATATTGACGCGAGCCAATATGAACTTGGTTGTGAATTGACCCCGCCTCTTCCGTTTATTCCGCAACTCAACTATTTATTTTTTCCAACACTGCCTGGTGGTGGTAGTTGTAAAGAACATCCGAATTTCGAATGTAAAAATCCCTCGATGGGATTTTACGGAAGCTATTGTTTGGACTGCAACCACAATTGCCATCCCGAAATGCATCCATATGAATGGACCTGGTGGTTGAATTTGCAGAATGAAACATTAACTGATAAAACTTGGCTCATCGGTTTATTCCACGAAGGCAGTAATCGGTTTCCTAAATGGAGTAGAAACCCAATGAGCGGTGAAATAAAAATTCCGTTTGCGTTTCATTACGATGAACTTTTAGCGAACTCATTACACATAAATATTGACCACTTGGTGTTCAGCAAATTTGAAAATGAAGAATCAAAAAAATTAAACGCGCCAAAAGAAATGTTTGGAACTAAGATGTTGGATGATGTACTCGCTTTTGTTGTTAATGACAGCATCAAATTTTCGGGTCTATTGCGTTTTAATCATATTATCGAAACAGATGCGCTGAAATATTGGTTTACCGATTTAAATTTTGATATGGCGAATAGTCTATTGACCGGTTATATGCATTTTGCGGTTTCTGTCCAGGATCTATACACTACAAAAATTAAATTCAGTTCATTTTATGAAGAATAGCAACCAAGAAAATTACGATTACATCGTTATCGGTTCCGGCTTTGGCGGAAGCGTAAGCGCTATGCGTTTAGCGGAAAAAGGATATTCAGTTCTTGTTATTGAAAAGGGCAAGCGTTGGAAGTTGGATGATTTTCCAAAGAGTGACTGGAACCTGCCGAAATATTTGTGGGTGCCGATGCTCAAGTGGTTCGGCTTTCAGAAACTTACTTTTTTCAAAGAAGTATTTGTGATAAGCGGAGTTGGTGTTGGTGGTGGTTCGTTGGTGTATGCTAACACGCACATGCTACCCAAAGAAAATTTCTACACAAATAAAATTTGGAGCGGAATTAAAGATTGGAAAAATGTTCTTACTCCTTATTTCAAGCAAGCGCAATTCATGCTTGGTTCTGAAAAATATTTGAAAGACAATCCTGAAGATTTGGTTTTGAAAGAAGTTGCCGAAGATATGGGCTACGGAAATTCTTTTACATCAGTTGATGGTGTAGGCGTTTATCTTGGTGATACCGAAAAAGAAGTTGACCCGTATTTTAAAGGTCTTGGTCCCTTGCGAAAAGGATGCACAGAATGCGCAGCTTGCATGGTTGGTTGCAGACACGGAGCAAAGAACACGCTCGACAAAAATTATTTGTGGATGGCTGAAAATATGTTTGGTGCAGAAGTATTGCCGGAAACTATCGTTACAAAAATCGAAAATGTAAATGACGAGTATCTCATCCATACAGAAAGTTCAACCTCTTTTTTTTCGAAGAACAAAAAAATATTTCGCTCAAAAGGATTAGTAGTGAGTGGGGGAGTTTTAGGTACACTTGATTTATTACTCAAGCAAAAACACGTAACAAAAACACTCAGCAATCTTTCCGCTAAGCTTGGAGAGAATATTTTGACCAATAGCGAAATGCTAAGCGGAGTGGGTGGTGCAGATAGAAAACTGAATAACGGTCTTGCTATCTCCCGCATTTTTTCGCCCGATGAAAACACCAACATTGAAGTTTGTAAATTCCCGAACGGCAGTGGCTCTATGATGCACTTAGCAACGCTTGCGGTAGGCGATGGAACGCCCGCAGTGCGCACGGCAAAACTGATGGGACAAATGATGATGAAACCAATTTCGTTTCTCAAATTGTTTTTCACCATAGCTCCAGCTGAGAAAGGAATTATTTTTCTAATCATGCAAACGCTTGAAAATTCTATGCGCTTAAAATTGAAGCGAGGAATTTTCGGAACGAGTATTACGATGGCTAACGATAGCAATCAAAAAGTGCCAACTTTTATTCCTGTTGGTCAGGAGGCATTGTATCGTTACGCTAAAAAAGTAAACGGCATTCCTATGAATGCGCTCACAGAAGTTACACTTGGTCTTGCATCAACCGCGCACATTCTCGGTGGCTGCCCAATGGGAAAAACAAAAGAGGAAGGCGTGGTAGATGAATTTTTTCGGGTGCACGGCTACAAAAACTTTTTGGTGCTAGATGGTTCCATTATGCCTTGCAATCTCGGAGTAAATCCTTCGCTTACGATTACTGCTTTGAGTGAATATGCGATGGCGCAAATTCCTGCAAAAGAAAATTCAAAAGTAAAAACGCTGGTGCAGCGAATGGAAGAAGTTGCTTAACTGTTCGGCAGCGAGAAGAAAAATTTAGATCCTTTCTCGAATTCACTTTCCAGCCAAATTCTTCCGCCTAGTCGTTCAATAATTTTTTTGGAAATAGAAAGCCCCAAACCCGTGCCGCCAATTTCTGCCTTTGTATGCAGGCGATGAAACGGTTCAAAAATTCGTTGCTGATATTCGGGTTTTATACCAATGCCGTTATCTGCAAAACAGAAAATAGTTTCCCTATCGTGTTTTGCACAGCTGATTTTTATTTCAGGATTTGCAGAATGATTGTACTTGATTCCGTTGAGAATTAAATTCTGAATAACAAGCATCAGCAAATTTCTGTCCACTTCAACCGCGCATAATTGTTCACGATTAACTTTCGCATTTTTCTCTCTTATTTCTACCTGAATATTTCTCAGTACTTCATCAATTGCTTCATTCATATTTACTGAAACACGTTTCAACTCAGTGCGTGTAATGCGCGAATACGAAAGCAAATCGCGAATGAGTTGTTGCAAGTGAATAGCACCTTTGTTGGCGAATTCGATATACTCATCGGCATCTTTATCTAATTTTCCGCCATAGCGTTTTTTCAAAAGCTGCATGTAGTTTGAAATCATGCGCAGCGGCTCTTGCATATCGTGCGAAGAAACAAACGCAAACGTTTCAAGGTCAGCATTGCTACGCTCCAGTTCTTTCGTCCGCTCTTCCAACTGCAATTGAATTCCTTTGCTTCTGCGTATATCGCGCGATTGACTTAGCACGGTATTTTTTATTCCATCAGAACCCTCCAACGCAATAAAAATTGTTTCCACCCAAACATAGGTTCCGTTTTTGTGCTGCAAACGATATTGACTCGGATGCTGAATAGATGGATGATTAGGCACACTCAAATTTAGCGCGCGAACAATTTCTCTATCGTCAGTGTGAATAATTTCATACGGCTTTCTTCCAACCAATTCCGCGGGGTCGTAACCCAACAATCGTTTTATAGAAGGACTGATAAACTCCAACGAACCATCGGCATTATGAATACAGATGAGGTCAAAAGAGTTTTCGGCAAGCAAGCGATACATTTTTTCACTCACCGTCAATTTCTCTTCTATAGAAAATCGAAAATGAATCAGCACTGCCTGAGCAAAAGATGCAACAATGTAAGTTGCATAGAAATCAAAAGTGGTGGCTGTGCTTTTTTCCGATACAAGCGTCACAATTATCAAAAGCACATTCATCACCACCATGTGAATCAACCAGTTTTTCTTATCGCGAAAAAACCAACCTGATATAGTGTAGGCAACTATGAACTGATATGCATATTGAATATTAAATGAAGTACCGTAGAGCAAAAAAATGTTGACCACGTTCATGGTATACATAAACACGTACGCACATTGCTGGTAACGTTTTTGCAAAGGCTTGTAAAAAAGAAGCCCAACAAAAATGACAAAAGCCGTTAGGGCATCAATCCCATTCAACCACTCATGTTTGAGTGGGCCTTTTACAGGGAGATTGTCACCAAAAAAAGTAAACGCAGTGAACCCGACAGCCAAAAACAAGAACAGCAATTGCGCAGTACGCAATTCATGGTCAATGAGTTTCGATAAGGTTTGGTTGAGGCGTTTCAGCATTTGATTAAAACCGAATTTAATCATTTGTATGAACGCTGAAATAGTGCGGTTGTTACAAAACCTGCATTAATACTTTGGCATGGAATTGTCAATCTGATCAGCCCAGGCAAGAATGCCGCCTTTCAAATTGTAAAGATTAGTATAGCCGAAGTTCTGTTCGAGGTAATTGCAAACGTTTCCGCTACGTGCTCCGCTACGGCAATGAATAATCACCGGTTTGTCTTTTGAAATTTTGCCAACGTTATCCGGAACTTCTCCCATAGGAATCAATTCGCCTTTCAAATTGCAGATTTCAAATTCATGCTCTTCACGAACATCAATCAATTGAAAATCTTCCTTGTTGTCCAGCATTTGCTTTAGCTCTTGCACTGTCTTTTCTTTCATGGCTCAATTTTAATCAATAATCATACATGCGCCTACTGTCACATTCGTTCCTTCATCAATCAGAATAAAACTTCCCGTATCGCGATTTTTTGTGTACGCATCATAAATCAAAGGCGCTGTTGTGCGCAATGAAATTCTACCCACATCATTCATTCCAATGCTCGGATTTTCGGTAATGCGATGTTGTGTGTTGATGTCGAGTTTGTATTTTATTTCTTTCACCACAGCGCGTGCATCTTTAGTGGTGTGTTTCAAAAAATATTTTCCGTTGAGTTGAATCGGCCTGTCGCTCATCCAGCAAACCATCGCTTCAATATCCTGACCTTGTTTAGGCAAATTTCCCTCGCGCACCAACATATCACCACGCGAAATATCAATATCATCTTCGAGTTGAATAGTTACAGATAGCGGAGCAAATGCTTCCTCCAATTCTTTTCCATCCAGTTCAACCGATTTTACTTTCGAGGAAAAACCAGAAGGCATCACCGTCACCTTATCACCTTTTCGAATTACTCCGCTGGCAATTCTTCCCGCGTATCCGCGATAATCATGAAACTCATCGCTGTATGGACGCACTACATACTGCACCGGAAAGCGCATATCAATATGGTTGATGTCGCTTGCGATGTGAATATTTTCGAGCAGATACATCAGTGTAACACCTTCATACCATTTCATTTTATCAGAACGATTCACCACGTTATCGCCATTCAAGGCGGAAATGGGAATGAAGTGAATGTCTCTTGTTTTCAATCGCGTAGCGAACTCGCGAAACTCCGCAACAATTTTGTTGTAAACGGCTTCATCGTAATTCACCAAATCCATTTTGTTTACGCAAAGCGCAATGTGCGGAATGCCCAACAGCGATGCGATGATTGAATGTCGTTTTGTTTGCTCCACAATACCCTGGCGCGCGTCTACCAGAATAATAGCGAGGTTTGCGGTGCTTGCACCGGTAACCATGTTGCGCGTATACTGAATATGCCCGGGGGTATCGGCAATAATGAATTTCCTCTTTGGTGTAGAAAAATATCTGTAAGCCACATCTATAGTAATTCCCTGTTCGCGTTCTGCTTTTAATCCATCGGTAAAAAGCGCAAGATTCACTGTGGTTTCTCCTCTGCGTTCAGAAGTTGCTCGTATGTTTTCGTACTGGTCTTCGAAAATTGATTTGCTATCGTAAAGCAATCGTCCAATCAAAGTTGATTTGCCGTCATCTACGCTTCCAGCTGTTGTGAAACGCAACAACTCCATATTCAAATAACTTTTCGAGTCAAATTTGTCTACCGTATCTGTCATTGTATTTTGCATTTCAATTTTCAAATTATCACATTCTCGAATTCTCAAATTGTTTTAAAAATATCCTTCCTTCTTTCTGTCTTCCATCGAACTTTCACTTCGCTTATCATCGGCTCTTCCTCCGCGCTCTGTTGTTCTTGAACTTGCCACTTCCTGAATAATATCATCGAGAGTAGCAGCAGTAGAAAATGTAGCACCAGTAGAAGTGATATCACCAATCGTTCTGAAACGCACCACCTGCTCCTCTGCTTTTTCATTTGGCTTCATTGGAATAAATGGCGACTCTGCCAGCCATGTTCCATCGCGATTAAACACTTTCCGCTTATGCGAAAAATAAAGTGAAGGCATTTCAATTCCCTCCATTGCCAAATATTGCCACACATCTAATTCCGTCCAATTCGAAATCGGAAACACGCGAAAGTTTTCACCTACATGCATTCTTCCGTTAAATAAATTCCAAAGCTCCGGTCGTTGATTTTTAGGATCCCACTGTCCGAACTCATCACGGTGAGAAAAGAAACGCTCCTTAGCGCGTGCTTTTTCTTCATCGCGTCTGGCACCGCCCATGCAGCAATCAAATTTGTATTTCTCAATCGTGTCGAGCAGCGTAGTTGTTTGTAAACGAATGCGCGAAGCGTTGTATCCTTTTTCTTCAGCTACCCTGTTATTGTCAATTGATTCCTGCACAGAACCAACAAGCAATTTCACTCCAAGTTTTTTTACGAGTGAATCTCTATAATCAATTGTCTCCTGAAAATTATGTCCCGTGTCAACATGCACTAACGGAAAAGGAATGGCAGCAGGATAGAAAGCTTTCTTAGCAAGATAGGTTACGAGAATTGAATCCTTTCCTCCGCTAAAAAGTATGGCAGGATTTTGAAACTGTGCAGCTACTTCACGCAGAATAAAAATAGATTCTGCTTCGAGCGTTTTGAGATGATTGAGAGTATAAGACATGAATGATTGAAAATTGGAAATTTAAAATTGGAAATTTAAAATTGGAATACAGAACTCCAATACTTTGTTTACACTTTGCTCTACCAATTTATTTTTTGTTTGAATTTCTAAGTTGGGGTTTGTAGGAATTTCAAATGGCGCATTTACTCCTGTGAAATCTTTTATTTCGCCTTTGCGTGCTTTGGCATAAAGTCCTTTCACATCGCGTTTCTCGCATTCTTCAATCGGAGTGTTCACGAATATTTCTACAAAATCTTTTTCGCCAATAATTGTTCGCGCAAGGTTTCTGATTTCTTCGGTAGGCGAAACAAAGCAGCAAATCACAATCACTCCGTTTTGTAAAAACAACTTTGCAACCTCGGCAATTCTGCGAATATTTTCTTTTCGGTCTTCATCACTAAATCCAAGATTGTTGTTGATACCCGTACGAACATTATCACCATCTAACACCACCGAAAAAAATCCTTTGGCATGTAGTTCTTCTTCCAAGCCTTTTGCAATGGTGCTTTTGCCCGAACCACTCAAACCTGTGAACCATAAAACTTTGGCACGCTGGTTCAACAATCGCTCCTTGCTTTCACGTGGCAGCAACTGGTTGAACGGATGAATATTTTCTGATTTCGTATTCATAGAAACGGAGGGCAAATATAACAGTTTCTCTCTTAATCTATAAGGTATGTAGGGAATAGAAATTGTGACAGCTTCATAAGTAGTTTTTTATTGCACATACCATGAGTTACCTGCTCTACTTTGTAAAGTCTTTTGACGAAAACGAACTGAAGAAATTCCGTCAATTGGATTTGATTCGAAAGGAAGAATCGGTGCGAAATGAGTATGCAAATCATGCGCACGATAAGGGCATCAATGAATCGCTCCTACATACAAAGCTACGGCTCACCAAATCGCATTTCGATAAGATAAACTCAATGCTGCTCGACAAAGCATTGACTTATTTTGCAGGTAATGAATTGAAAGAAAAATTAGAATTTTTAACCGGTAAGCAACTAACCGATTTGGTACTGCATGAATTAAAGCTGACTGAAAAAAAATAAGAAAGCAGAAGAGCAAGGTTGTGCTGAAAGAATTTTATGCTACTGCATTCCGTGCCTGTACTCTGTTCAACTACAATAAATTTCCTGTTCGCGAAATAGATTACTACTGCCAGTGTTATGTACAGCTATTAAGTAAGTCAGAACCGGGAGAACGGCATCGAATAGAGGCAAAGCAGGAAGAAGTTTTGATGCGCTATTATTATCCGCGTAAAGACGGAGCAGCAAAAAGAGCGGTATCGCTCAAAAAACTTTTGAAGTGGCAAGCAGAAATAAAAACCCAAAAACTGTTTGAGGCAGAGGCAGGAATTAACCTTGGAATTAGTTCTTATTACGAAACATTTGATCCCGAAAAGGGATTGTATTATTTGCAGTTGTCTGACACAGCAGCCCGAAAAGTTTACGATAAAATAAACGAACGCGACAAAGCGTTTTTGCTGGCTATGATGGCGAGCCACTTGATTGACCTGAACAGGTACAAAGAGAGCGTATTAAAATACCAAGAA
Organism: Bacteroidota bacterium; assembly: GCA_947476645.1. Lineage (GTDB taxonomy): Bacteria > Bacteroidota > Bacteroidia > Chitinophagales > LD1 > Bog-950. The sequence continues at coordinate 22,208 of CANJRM010000019.1, read as the reverse complement.
CTCTTTTCTGCGTTCTCTCATTTAGCAGGTGTGCGCATCTTTCATCCTTTTTCGTGCGCCTTTGTGCTCTTGATTGAAAAAGATTTTAAAGCCACTGCTACTGTTATGGAAAAGTATCTGCTGCCATTTTTGAAAAACGAAAATGCACGCAACTACCATTTCGATATACTGCGCATGTATGCCATCTTTCATTTATTAAATAGGGAAACAGAAAAAGCAGGTACGTATCTACTGCAACTTCTGCAGTTCGACAAAGAAGAGTTTACACCACTAGGCGATGTGCTTTTCCGTTTGGTGCATAACGTGTATTGTGTTCAAACCGGTGACTATGCTCTAGCTGCCGATGTGCTGAAAAAGAATGTGAAGTACATGGATTCTAAATTGAGCATACAAGGCATGGATGCTTATAAGAAAATGTTTCTCGATTTAGGTAAAGTTATCCGCTTTAAAAGCAGAAATGGTTTGGGTAGACAATCTTCTTCCGTTGATAAAATAGATGTTGGCGAAGGCCGCGCTCGTCTTTATCAGGACCTGATAAAGCTACCTCTTCAGCAATAATTTACACTGCGTTTTCATTGGCATAAGTAAGAAACCGGCACTTTTCGGGTTTCAATACACATGCCCTGCGCGCACATTTGCACTGTAAATCTTTATTAACCAAAAAACATTTAGCAAAATGAAAACAAAATTTACACTCGTGACAATGCTCATAGCAGCATTCTTCACACAAGCACAAACACCTACAATGGTGAAAGACATCAACAATGGCTCAGGCGGTTTAAACACGAGCGATTTAGTTGATGTAAACGGAACACTTTTTTTAAGAGCCAGTGATGGCACCAACGTAAACGGCACTTTGTTTTTTCACGCCAACGATGGAACCCATGGTAAAGAACTTTGGAAAAGCGATGGAACTGATGCCGGAACTGTATTAGTTAAAGACATTACTGCCGGTTCGGCAGACACCGATTTAGATTTTTTTGTAAACGTGAATGGTATTTTAGTTTTTACGGTAAATGATAATACGAACGGAACAGAATTGTGGCGGAGCGATGGTACTGATGCCGGAACTTTTCTGTTAAAGGATATTAACCCTGGAAACAATGATGGTATCGGATGGAATTTGCGCTCTGACTTTGTTGTGTCAAATGGAGTTTTGTATTTTCAAGCAGAAGAGCCTACCAATGGCACAGAGCTTTGGAAAACGGATGGCACTACAGCCGGAACCGTTTTGATAAAAGATATTGCTTCGGGTAATAACAGTGCAGACCCACAGTACTTTGTAGTGGCCAATAACACAGTTTACTTTTATGGTCAGGATGCGAGTCGTAAAGCTATTTGGAAAACAGATGGCACCGATGTTGGAACGGTTTCGGTATATACCTTTACCCCGGGGTTTTATGTTCCTGCCAAATTGGTGGATGCAAACGGTACTATCTTCTTTACCATAAACGACCCCTTCACAAATGGTGTTGAACTTTGGAAATGCGATGGAACAAGTCTAGGTACTTCGATGGTTAAAGACATTAATCCCGGAATAACTTCATCGAATCACGGCAACCTGACCAATGTAAACGGCACGCTTTTCTTTACGGCAGATGATGGAACAAACAGTACAGAACTTTGGAAGAGCGATGGAACTGATGCCGGTACAACTATAGTCGTAGATATTGTGGCAGGAGTTCAATCTTCGCTACCCGCATCACTTACTGTAGTTAGCAGCAATCTGTTTTTTGTAGCTAACGATGGCACACACGGCAAAGGACTTTGGAGCATCAGCGGTTTGCCTTCAGCCATTGAAGAAGAAAAAGCAGTAGTTAGCTTTTCTCTTTATCCAAATCCTAGTTCGGAAAATTTAGAGTTCAGAACTCTGAATTCAGAATTAAATACCAAGTCCGAGGTGCAAATTTTTGATTTGACAGGAAAGTTAATTCGCTCAGAAACAATTTCTTCCAATCGCATAGATGTTTCTGAACTAGCAAACGGACTTTATGTTTTGTCCCTAAACATCAATGGCAAAACTCAACAGCAGAAATTTATTGTGCAACACTAATTCTTCATGAAGCAATATGAATTTGTTTTCTATTGCTAAAGCGGAAGTTGGCGAAAGCCACTTCCGTTTTTTTATTTTGTGAATGTTGAAGAAGAAGTTTTACTTTTCATCCACAAAAATATTACGCCATGAAGCAACTTCTACTCCCTATCGCAGTTCTTCTCTCTTTATTTCTCAATGCGCAAATTACTCAACCGTTACAACCCGATTTTGGCCCTGGTGGAAACAGCTATACCAATGGTGGTGTTACACAATTCGACTATGCAACAAACGGAAACGGAGAAGATTTTTGGTTGTATGAACCCAACACGCCAACTCCTGATTCGGCCAACGTGGTAGTGTTCATTCACGGTCTTGGCGAAACCAATCCGAAACTTTACGGAGCGTTCATTAAGCATTTGGTACGCAAAGGAAATATTGTGATTTATCCACGCTACCAGCGAACTTTAGATTTTGCCGCACAAATTGCAAGCTATAACGACAGTTGCGCCAAGGGAATTCAACGCGCATTGGATACTATTCAGCAAGCAGGTCATGTGAAAGGCAGAAGAGATAATTTTTTCCTGCTCGGTCACTCTGTGGGAGGTGTGCTTACCGCAGATCTGGCCATGCTTTACGCGCAGTATGGTTTGCCAAAACCGCTCAGTGCATTTTCTATGCAGCCCGGGGCTGCTAATTATTTAATGAGCGATTATTCTTCGTTCCCCTCCGACATTCCGTATTTGATTTTGGTAAGCCAAGATGATATTGTGGTAGGTACAGCACCTGGCACTACAATTTTTAATCAATCGGTTAATGCACCTACTTCGCACAAGAATTTAGTTCACACCTATAGCGATAGCCACGGTTCACCGGGAATTACCGCAACACATTTCGACCCGCTTGCCGGTGATGCTGCTTTCGATAACGGAGAAACAAATCTTTTTATAGCGGCATCAGGTAGTGGGCCGGTGGATGCTTTTGAATATTACTGCACTTGGAAGTTGCAGGATGCATTGATGGATTGCGCGTTGCACAATCAAAATTGCGAATACGCTTTTGGCGACACACCTGAACAACACGGCATGGGCAATTGGAGTGATGGAACACCTCTGCGAATTTTGGAAATTACTCCTCATGTAGTTTTGGGAATTAGCGAAACAGAAAACCAAATTTCAGTTTCTGTTTTCCCTAATCCATCGAGAAGCAGTTTCGAATTTCGGGTATCAAGTTTCGAGTTTAAGCAACCGCTAAATTTGGAGTTGTATGACGCTACAGGAAGAAAAATTTTGGCGCGAACGCTCGACAGTCAATCATCAATCGTCAATCACCAATTCTCTTCAGGTATTTATTTTTATCAAATGAAAAGTTCTTCAAACGAAATTTTGAAGAGCGGAAAATTCGTAGTAGAGTAATTACGAGTTGATGGCGATGTAGCTCATCAACCCAATGCTTTCTTTCAAAGCATTTTCATCAATGTTAAATGTGGGCGTATGAATGCCCGAGGTAATTCCAAGTTTTTTGTTGCCTACACCGAAGCGGTAAAAACATGCAGGAACATGATGCGTGTAATAAGCAAAGTCTTCACTACCCATGCGCACAGGTAAATCCGTTACATTTTTCTTTCCGATAAATTCCTGCGAAAGTGCTTTTGCTTTTGCTGTTACTTCTACGTTGTTGACAAGGACAGGATAACCTCTAAGAATAGTAACCTCACAGTGTGTCAAATATTTTTCGGTAATGCGATGACAAATAAATTCTATCTGCTTATGCAATTGCGTTCGCAAATTTTCATCAAAGCAGCGAAGTGTGCCTGCAATATCAACCACATCGGGAACCACATTAGTTGCGCCTTTGCCTTCAATTTTTCCAAAAGAAAGCACCACAGGAATTTGAGGGTTAGTAAGCGATTTTAATTCCAATAAAATTTCTGCGGCAATCAACAGCGGATTTTTCAACTCTTCAATTCGAGCGGCATGTCCTCCTTTGCCTATCACTTTTAAATAAACTTCATCGCTGCTTGCCATAAATCTGCCGCCACAAAATCCAAAAGTGCCTGCTTCTAATTCAGGCGAAACATGTAAACCGAAAATTTTATTCGGCTTCGGATTTTCAAGAACGCCAGCTTTAATCATTGCTTCAGCTCCACTTGGAATTTTTTCTTCACTCGGCTGAAAAATAAATTTGATGATGCCTTCGATTTCATTTTTCAATTCAGATAGAATCATTGCCACACCAAGCAAATTGCTTGTGTGCACATCGTGACCGCAAGCGTGCATCACCCCTGCATTCTTCGAGCAGTAATCAATTTTATTTTCTTCCTGAATGGGAAGTGCATCCATGTCTGCTCGCAGTGCTATACATTTCGACTCCGGATTCTTTCCTTTCAAAATTCCAACCACTCCGTTCTTTGCCACCTTGGTTTGTACTTCAATTCCGCAACGCATCAACTCTTCCGCTACCAATTTCGAGGTTTCTGTTTCTTCCCAACTCAATTCTGGATTGGCATGAATCTGCCTGCGCAGTTCCACTACACGTGGAAAATATTTTTCGGAAAGTGATTTGATTTTGTTTTGCATGGTTCAAATAAAGCTATTGCTTTTCAAACTGTGTTTTCAAAAACAATTTTATAGAATCTGCGTACACACGGTGTCCCTGATTATTCAAATGCGCATCGGGATATTCGGTAAAGTTGGTCGATTGATTTCCAAACAGCAGCCAATTGTTTTTTAAGTTTTCATCATTAAACAAATCAGCGTATCGCTCTCTGTATTTTTTCAAACCAAAGTCCGCTTCGTTTCTGGAAGGAATCAAAACAAACTGAACAGGAACATTGTTTTCATCTGCAATCCTTTTTATGCCACGCAAATATTTTTTGGTGATGTGCGAATCGTTTACAGTTCTTTCGTAACTCAGTTTTTCATTTAACCTGAAATGAAAAGAATACAAGCGGGAGAGTAAGGCGCTCTTCGAAACAAATCGTTCCAATAAATTTTGTGGCTGCCGCAAAAAGTATTTTTCGTTCACACAGTAGTTGTAAGCTTCCTGTGCTGTATGAAAATGTTTGCCATCAATATCAGCAAGAATAGCTCCTGCGTTGGTCAGAAAATAAATCGGCTCGTTGGCTGAAATTTTTCTGTCGTGTTGCATTAAATCATTGCCCATAAAAAACACAACAAAAACAAAATCAGGTTTCAGTGTTGGAATATATTTTCTCGCCAACTCAAAATATTGTGCAGGGTCTGTAACCGGAATTCCGAGGTTGATGATTTCGAAATTTGTTTCCCGCTGAAGAATATCGGCAAAGCAACTGTCGAAAGGATGTGCGCTCAAACCCCATGTAAAACTATCGCCAATAAAAAGCAGTTTCTTCTTTGTGGTATCTATACTCAAAAAAAATTTCGTCCTAAATCCTTCGTTGTTTACAGGAATGTGCTGAAGCTTCATTGTAGTAGTATCCGCCACTAAAATCCCTTCAGTGTTCGTCACAAAATGCGAAGTGGTATAGAGCGAATCGACAGGTTGAAAATTGAGCCAGTTGGGTTTTAAATCTCCTGGTTCATAGCCTATCAACCGCAAACAAAATTCTATGGCGAGAAGAGCGGTGAGCAAAAACGAAAATTGAAACAGGAGTATTTTTTTTCGCTCTGTCATTTTCAAACTATTTATTTCAGTTTTATTTTATCGCGCACGATAAAAGCACCGGGATTGAGCGTAACAATTCGTTGTAGAAAATAAGTCGCTTCTAACCTTGACGTAAAATCTCCCATGCGAAGTTTGTAATAGGGTTGTTCATACTCTACATAAGAAGCAAGTTCAGAGAACTCCTTATACATAGCTCCCTTACTTTTATAAACTTCATCGCGTATGTCGGTGTACATTATTTGTATACGATAGCCATCAGCAAATTCTTTTCTGCGGTTATACTCTTTGTATTTGTAAAGCAGTTCAGATGTTTTTGCGTCCTGCTTTACCGAAAAATTTTTGTTGACTGAAACGGCTGTGCTGTCTTGTGAATAGCAGACGCTAGACAACAGACAATAGACAATAGACAACAAGCACCCTTTGGCTGTTAAACTGGAAACTGGAAACTGGAAACTGGAAACTCTTTTCATTCTGCAACAATACTTACACTTGCCGAACAACCCAAACGGTCAGCTCCTGCTTCAATTAATTCTAAAGCAAATTCTTTTGTTCTGATTCCTCCGCTGGCTTTTATTTTAATTGATTTCGGAAGGTTGGCTCTTAATAATTTCACTGCTTCTACAGTTGCTCCGGGCTGAATAAATCCGGTAGATGTTTTTACAAAATCAACGGTCATCTCTTTACACAATTCACAGGCTTTAATTATTTCGGTTTCGTTGAGTAATCCTGTTTCTAAAATTACTTTCAGTTTTCCTCCGCGCAACTGAACAATGGTTGCCGCACTTGTCAATTCATTTTTCAAATAGTTCCAATCGCCTGCTTTGAGCGCAATCAAGTTAATCACCATATCAATTTCATCAGCGCCTTCATCAATAGCTCTTCGTGCTTCTTCTACCTTGGCAGGTGTGTGCGAATAACCCAACGGAAACCCAACTACCGTTGCTACTTTAACTTTGGAATCACTTAACCACAATTTACTTTTACGAACAAAATACGGGGGAATGCAAACCGCAGCAAAACCAAACTCCATTGCTTCGGCACAAATTTTTTTCACCTCTTTTTCAGAAGCATCTGCTTTTAAAAGTGTGTGGTCAATCTTAGACGCGAGATTCATTGATTGAAAATAAAAAAATAGGGACAACTCTGTGTTGTCCCTGTATTATTTCTACGCTTCCTTGCCGTGGCAGTTTTTAAACTTCTTCCCGCTTCCGCAAGGACAAGGGTCGTTGCGACCCGTTTTATCGCCTACGCGAATCGGTTCAAGTTTCTTTTCTACTTCCTGTTGCTCTTGTTGACCGCCATCAGGATTTGGCCCGCTCATTATTTCGCCTCTGCCTTCCTGAATTTTTTTCGCGAACTGTTTCTGCTTTTCATTCTCCGCATTGCGAACTGCATCGGGATTTGACTGCGGCACTTGTCCTTTGAAAAGGAACGAAGCAATTTCACGATTCACACCGCCAATCATTAAAGAGAAAAGATTGAATGCCTCCTTCTTATAAATCACAATCGGGTCTTTCTGCTCGTAAGATGCAAGTTGAACTTCCTGTTTTAAATCATCTACTGCACGCAAATGATGTTTCCATGCTTCATCAATTAACGAAAGCGTAACCGCTTTTTCGAAATACGAAACAAGATTTTTGCCTTCAGTAGTCATGGCATCCTGCAGGTCAATCAAAATATTCAAGCCTTTTTTACCATCGGTAAAAGGAACCGCCACGCGGTGAACAGAATCGCCACGCGTTTGATGAATATTTTTGAGCACCGGCAAAATTGTTTTGATGGTGTTCTCAGCTTTGCGTTTGTAAAGTTCTTTTACTTCTGTAAATAGTTTTCCAGTAACTGTTTCAACGTTTGAACTTCCCAATTCCTGCTGGGTAATAGTAGTGTCCAACGAGAAATAACGAATCACATCCAACTTGAAGTTATCATAACCACCGCCATCATGTGCAGTAGCAACAAGCTCTTCGCACAAATCATAGAAGCTGTTGTCAATATCAAGTGAAAGTTGTTCTCCAAACAAAGCGTGCTTACGTTTCGAGTAAATCACTTCGCGCTGACGATTCATTACATCATCATACTCCAACAAACGTTTACGAATACCAAAGTTGTTTTCTTCCACCTTCTTCTGCGCACGCTCAATTGATTTTGAAATCATAGAGTGCTGAATCACTTCGCCTTCTTCGTAACCCATTCTGTCCATCACTTTCACAATTCTATCACTACCGAACAAGCGCATCAATTCATCTTCCATCGAAACAAAAAACTGTGAACTACCCGGGTCGCCCTGACGACCTGCACGACCGCGCAACTGTCTGTCGACTCTTCGTGAATCGTGACGTTCTGAACCAATGATGGCGAGACCGCCTGCTTTTTTTACATCATCTTTAATCTTGATATCCGTTCCGCGACCAGCCATGTTCGTAGCTATCGTCACCGTTCCTGCATTTCCTGCTTCGGCTACAATCTCTGCTTCGCGCTGATGTTGTTTTGCGTTCAACACATTGTGTTTAATCTTTCGCATCGTCAACATACGAGCAAGTAATTCTGAAATTTCCACCGAAGTTGTTCCCACAAGAACGGGTCTTCCTTCGCCAGTCAGTTTCACAATTTCATCAATGATGGCATTGAATTTTTCTTTGCGCGTTTTGTAAATCAAATCTTCTCGGTCATCGCGAATAACGGGGCGGTTAGTTGGAATAGAGGAAACTTCCAATTTGTAAATATCCCACAACTCCTGCGCTTCGGTTTCGGCAGTTCCCGTCATACCACACAACTTGTGAAACATGCGGAAATAATTTTGCAAAGTGATTGTAGCAAGCGTTTGCGAAGCTGATTCAACTTTCACATTTTCTTTCGCTTCAATTGCCTGGTGCAAACCATCGCTGTATCTTCTTCCATCTAAAATACGACCTGTGTTTTCATCTACAATTTTCACTTTGCCGTCCATCACCACATAGTCCACATCTTTTTCAAAAAGCGTGTATGCTTTCAACAACTGACTAACCGAGTGAATGCGTTCGCTCTTCTCACTATAGTCGCGCATGAGCGCATCTTTGCGATTTATTTTTTCTTCAGCCGTAAGATTCTGCGTTTCAATTTCTGCAATCACACTTCCCATATCAGGAATCACGAAGAAATTCGGGTCTTCACCTGAGCCGGTGATGAGTTCAATTCCTTTATCGGTTAATTCAACACTGTTGTTTTTTTCGTCAATGTGGAAGTAAAGTTCCTTATCCACCAACGGCATATTTTTTTGCTGCTCACCGAGATAAAAATTCTCCGATGCCTGCATAATTTGCTTCATGCCGCCTTCGCTCAAAAATTTTATCAATGCAGAATTATTCGGCAAACCTCTATGCGCGCGGAACAAAGCCAAACCGCCTTCGCCTTCCTTCTCTCCTGTTTTTCCTTCTTTGATTAAACGCTTAGCATCTGTCAAAAACTGATTGGTAATTTTTTTCTGAACATCAAACAGTTTTTGAATGCGCGGTTTCAATTCCTGAAATTGTTTTTCATCATCAGAATCAACCTGACCCGAAATGATGAGCGGAGTTCGCGCATCATCAATCAAAACGGAATCCACTTCATCCACCATTCCAAAATGATGCTTGCGCTGAACCATTTCATTCGGGTCGTTCACCATGTTATCGCGCAGGTAATCGAAACCGAATTCATTATTTGTTCCGTAAGTAATGTCAGCTAAATATGCGTTCCGTCTTTGTTCTGAATGCGGTTGATATTTGTCAATGCAATCCACACGCAAACCGAGGAATTGAAAAATAGGTCCGTTCCATTCGCTGTCCCTTCGCGCCAGATAATCGTTCACCGTTACAATATGAACGCCTTCTCCCGCGAGTGCATTCGTATATGCAGGAAGCGTAGCTACCAAAGTTTTTCCTTCACCCGTTCCCATTTCGGCAATCTTTCCCTGATGCAACACCATTCCCCCAATCAACTGCACATCGTAATGCACCATTTCCCATTTCACTTCGCTGCCCGCAGCCAACCATGTGCTTGAGTAGGTAACTTTGTCGCCATCAATTTTTATATTCTGAAACTTAACTGCGAGTTCTCTATCCAAATCAGTAGCAGTTGCTTCGAGTGCTTCGTTATTGCTAAAGCGGAAAGCCGTTTCTTTCACCACAGCAAATGCTTGCGGCAAAAGTTCTTTGAGCACTTCTTCAATTTGTTTGTCGCGGTCTTTACGCAGTTCATCAATTCTTTTGTAGTGACCATCCTTCGCCTGCAAATCTTCTTCGGCTTCTGCCAGTTCCTTCAGTTCTGCAATTTCTTTGTCAATGATTGAAAGATGCTCTGCAATACGCGCACGAAACTCGGTGGTTTTGTTGCGCAACTCATCGTTGCTCAAACCTTTCAGCTTCTCGTATTCTGCATTTATTTCTGCAACCACAGGTTGCATTTCTTTATACTCACGGTCACTTTTGTTACCGAAAATTGATTTCACTATGTTATCGAAAAAGCCCATGGGAAAAGTTAAAAGTTAATTGTTATTGGTTAATCGTTTTGACTGCCTTCTTTATTGTAAAGGGGTGCTAAACTAAAAGTTTTGCCGAAGCGGTTGAATTCAATAATCAGGCAAAGGATTTTTTATAGAATTATTGGCAGAGTGTGGAGAATAAATGCGCGAATGTGTCCGCTGCGATTTTAGATTCGCGCCATAAATTCTGAATCAAGATGAAGATATTGTTATTGGGTGCCGGTGGTCGCGAACATGCTTTTGCCTGGAAACTTTCTCAAAGCCCGCTGTGCGAAAAACTTTTTATTGCTCCGGGAAATGCGGGAACTTCTCAGCACGGAGAAAATGTAGCGATGGGCGTGAATGATTTTGATGCTATTGAAAAATTTGTTCTCGAAAATAAAATTGAACTGGTTGTAGTTGGTCCCGAAGACCCATTGGTGAATGGCATCTACGATTATTTTCAAGCGAAAGACGAATTGAAAAGCGTTCCTATTATCGGACCTTCAAAAGCGGGCGCACAGTTGGAAGGAAGCAAAGCGTTCGCCAAGGAGTTCATGGTTCGCCACGGAATTCCTACTGCTGCTTATGGAGAATTTACCATTGAAAACTTAGAAGACGGTTTTGATTTTATTGATGAGCAAACTCCGCCTATTGTTTTAAAAGCCGATGGATTGGCTGCGGGAAAAGGTGTTTTGATTATTAACGAACACGGAGAAGCAAAAGACAATCTCCGCGAAATGATTGAGCAAAATAAATTCGGCAAGGCAAGTGCGAAGGTGGTGATTGAAGAGTTTTTAAAAGGAATTGAGTTTTCAGTTTTTGTGCTGACCGATGGAGTGAACTACAAAATTTTTCCTCACGCAAAAGATTACAAGCGCATTGGCGAAGGCGATACCGGATTAAACACGGGCGGCATGGGCTGCATTTCTCCAGTTCCGTTTGTGGATGATGTGCTGATGAAAAAAGTGGAAGAGCGCATAATCATTCCCACGATTGAAGGATTGAAAAAAGACAATATCGTTTACAAAGGTTTTATCTATATCGGTTTTATGTGCGTAGACGGTGAGCCGTTTGTTATCGAATACAATTGCCGCATGGGTGACCCGGAGACGGAGATAGTGTTGCCGAGAATTAAAAATGATTTGGTTGAATTATTAGTGGCAGTTGGCAGGGGAAACTTAGAAAAAGAAGTAATTGAATTTGATGAGCGTGCATGCGCAACTGTAATTGTTGCATCGGGTGGTTATCCCGAAGAATATGAGAAGGGAAAAGAAATTTCGGGCTTGAATGATACCGGAGATTCAATTGTTTTTCATGCAGGAACGAAAGCTGACGGAGAAAAAATATTGACGAATGGAGGAAGAGTGCTAGCAGTTAGTTCTTACGGCAAAGATATTCATGAAGCCGTTGCCAAATCGAATGCTGCTATTGAGAAAATAAATTTTGAGGGAAAATATTATCGGAAAGATATCGGCTATGAGTTTCGAAAAGATAGAAGTTCCACTTTTTAAAAAAGTGGAACTTCTATCTTTTAATCATACCAAACTCACTTCAATTTCTATTTTTAGCGCATGGCAAAAACAGCTTTAATAATCGGGGCAACAGGTTTGGTGGGTGAGCAATGTTTAAACGAGTTGCTTGCTTCTGTCGCTTATGAAAAAGTGATTGCACTAACAAGGAAAAAACTTGCGCTACAAAATCCGAAACTTCAAAACATTGTTACCGATTTTGAAAATCTTGAGCGTATCAAAGACCAACTGAAAGCCGATGATGTTTTTTGTGCTATGGGAACTACCATTGGCAAAGCAGGAAGTAAAGAAGCGTTTAGGAAAATAGATTTTGAAATTCCTTTGCAAGTAGCTCAACTCAGCTTATGGAATGGCGCTAAAAAATTCATCCTTGTTTCGTCTTTGGGTGCCGATGCAGCTTCTCTTGTTTTTTACAGCAAAACAAAAGGTCAACTCGAAAATGCTTTAATGGACTTGAAGTTTGAATCGCTGGTTATTTTGCGCCCTTCAATTTTATTAGGAGATAGAAAGGAAAGAAGAGTTGGAGAAGAAATCGGAAGATTTGCCGCTGAAAAACTTTCGTTTTTTTTTGCAGGACCTTTGAAAAAATATCGTGGCACACCTGTTGACTTGCTAGGCAAATTGATGGTAAGCATGGCGCAGCAAAAAATAAAAGGAGTTAGAATTTTAGAGAACGAAGAAATTTTGAGTTAAGTGAAAAACAGCAGACCATTGACCATTGACCATCGACCGCAGTTAAAGACCTTATGTTCTTTGGGCTTGCTATTTTTTGTTCTTATCGGTTCATTTCAGTTTTCGTTTTCGCAAGGCGATAGCACGAGTGGAATTATTAAACTTCGCCAGCGGTTGGTGCATATTAAACACGATGAGGGAAAAGAAACTGTTGACTCGTTTCGCATTCTGCATGTAATGATTGGCGGCAATGTTTATCAAACCGAAAAACATTTGAATTATGCTTACGATGAAAAAACAAAGAAGTATGATTTCAGAAATGAGTTCAAGTACATTCAACCGATTTTAAATCTTGGCGATATTTCTATTGTGAATTTGAAAACATCGTTTGGCAACAACGTAAAAAATATGTTTTCGGCTCCCGATGAATTTGCCTTGGCTTTAAAATATGCGGGCATCAATGTGGCTATGCACGCCAACATTCACACGGCTAATATCAGCAAACCCATGTTGAAGCGCACGCGCGATTTGCTGAACACTTACGACATGTATCACACGGGTGCGTTCACCGATAATATGCAGCGCAACGGAAATTATCCGCTCATCATCAACAAAAAAGGTTTTCGAATTGCTGTGTTGAATTACACTCGCGTTACGAATCGTCCATCTATCTCCCGCGATTTTATCATTAACGAAATTGACAAGTTTACCATTGAGCGCGATATGCGAATGGCGCTTGCGCAGAAACCCGATTTCATAATTGCTTATTTCGATTGGGGCGCGAACAATCAGGAAACGCCTAACTACATGCAAATGGATATTGTGCAATATGCATTTCAGTTGGGTGCGAATATGGTGGTGGGCACTAATCCGAATGCGCCCATGCGCATTGACTACAATAGCTACAATCGCAATGGTCAAATGAAAGAAGGCATTGTGGCTTACTCGCTCGGAAATTTAATTGCGAGCAACGATGATGTAAAAAACCGCAAGGGCTATTTGATTGATTTGGAGTTGAAGAAAAATAATTTCACAGGCGAAACCGATGTGAATGACTGGGGTGCCATTCCGGTTTATACTTATTACGATACTACTTCTGTGCATGGCTCAACAAAAGTTTTTTCGGTGCCGTGTTCTAATATAGAGAGCGGAGATATTTTTCCGAAAATTCCTTACATAGAAAAACGAAGAGCCGTAAACTGCGCATATGATGTGCGCAAACTTTTAGGTGCTACTGCCGATGAAATTCAATACAACCTCAACGAGCTTATCGTCAACAATGTTCAGGAAACAATCGATATCACCAGCGCATCACTCAACAATAAATTCAGTCAGAAACGTGCGAGTGAAATTGAACCGAGTGATGCTCCCGTTTTGCCGATGGCTACTTTAGGTTCAAACAATCCTCCATCAATCGCTGTGTTATATGAAGAGCCGATTAAACCGGAAACGTCTTTAGGAAAACAATATCCTAAAGCAAAAAGCATTCTTGACAATACAACCGAGGCAAGCGCGCTGTCATCGAAACCAATAAATGGAAACGCGCCTAATCTTTATCCGCAGGCAACCGACAGCATTACCCGAAAAACAATTACGACCGTTTTGAATACTGAAAGTGTGGCATTAAAAATTCCTACCGCAGATACTTCAGCTACAAATCCGGCTGTTGCAGAAAACAAAAAGGAGAACAAGAAAACTTCCGCCAAAGAAAAAAATGTAGTCGCGAAGAAAGCAGATGTAGTTGTTGCAAACAACGATTCAACCAAGATTGTTGCGGTTGCGAAAACCAAGGTTGCTTCAAACGATAGTTCATCAATTGCGAAAAACAACAAACAGAGCAACGAGAATTTATTGGCAGAAAAAGATTCTGCAAACAGAAAAAACAAAACAAGAAATCAACCTGCTAATACGAATTACCATACCGTTGGCAACGATTATGAACTGAAAGAAAAAGAAGCTGCAGCTGCTAAACAGAAAAAGGGAGCAGCAGAAACTAAGGAAAGAGAAAAAGAACTGATTATCGAGACAATTACAAATGCAACTGAGAGCATTGATACAAAAAACATTTCAGGAATTAATTCGGAAATTAAACCTATCAGCGGAGCAAATTCAAAAGTTGTTCTCGATACGTTTTATCGCATTCAGTTTTACGCGCTCAAAAAATTCATTCCGCTCGACACTAATTATTACACGCACTTGAAGGGATATGAAGTTTTAGAAGAGGATGGATTGTTCAAATATTTGCTCGGTAAATTTAAAACCAACGAAGAGTGCGAACAATATTGGAAGACGCAAATACAACCGCGCTACAAGCAAAGTTTCATCAGTAAGTATGTATCAGGCAAAAGAATTTTACAATGAACCTGGCAGTAGACATAGGAAACACGCAGGTAAAACTCGGACTGTTTGAACAGAACGAACTCAAAGAAGTTTTTCATGATGAGCACAGCATAGATGAGATTTTGAAGAACTTCAAAATAGAAAATGCTATTCTTTCAAAAACGGGTTCAAGTGAATTGGTAGAGTTCAAATTATCGCAGAAGAAAAAAATCAAAACGCTTTTTCTTTCACACGAATTGAAACTGCCTTTGAAAATTCTATACGCAACTCCACAAACACTCGGTGCCGATAGAATTGCGGGAAGCACAGCAGCTAACTCTCTCTTCCCTCAAAAAAATATTTTAAAAATTGATTTCGGCACCTGCATAACTTACGATTTTGTGAATGCACAAAACGAATTTTGCGGTGGTGCTATTTCCCCAGGCATGATGATGCGTTTTAAAGCGCTGCACAATTACACCGCTAAACTTCCGCTCATTGACCCCATGCAGTTTACTTCGTTTGAATTGACGGGCAAAGATACTTCCACTTCTATTCTAAGTGGCGTGGTGAACGGCATAAAAGAAGAAGCTGACGGCATAATAAATGAATACAAATTGCGTTTTGGTGACCTGAATGTAGTAGCTACCGGAGGCGATGCGGGTTTATTTGCTTCTCTGCTCAAAAGTGAGATATTTGCCCGCCCTTATTTAGTCCTCGAGGGGTTGAACCGCATTCTGAATTATAATCTTCCATGAAAAAAATATTTGCATCTCTATTTAATACCCGAACGTTCATCATGAATTTTCGAATTTTGGCGATGCTGTTTGTTGTTCAATTTTCAATTTTCAATTTTCAATCTGTTTTTGCGCAGGCTTCTTCGCCATACTCGCGTTATGGGTTGGGCTATGTTCGTTCAACTGTTTTTTCGGCAAACAAAGGAATGGGTGAATTGGCTGCTCCTTATTTTAGTTCTGTAAATATCAATTACACCAACCCTGCATCGTATGCTTCGCTCACACGCACCACGGTTGAGATAGGCGCTAACTTTGACGGACTTAGCATTGTGAAAGATTCTACTTATAAAGCTACGAGCGGTGGCATCAGTCACTTTGCTATTGCTTTTGTCCCCAATCCGAAGAAGAACAGCTACGCTATCAGCCTTGGTTTGCTTCCTTACACAAACATCAATTACACTTTCATTCAAAATTTTAATGATTCGGCTATTGGTGCTCACCGCGAAGTGTTCAGCGGAACAGGTTCGCTTTATCAGGTATATGCCGGTGGTGCTTACAAAGTGAAAGGTTTTTCTATCGGAGCAAATTTTGGTTTTCTATTCGGCAAATTAGATTATCAAAAGACCATCACTTTTCCTGACAGTTTGGAGGCTTACAGCACGCGCAACATCACCAACTTGAACGTGAAAAGTTTTATTTACAACATAGGTATTCAATATCAGCGCAGAATTTTTCATAACGATAACGACCCTGATGCGCGCAGCGATATCTTCTTTACGTTTGGTGCATATGGCTCAAGTGGAATGAAGATGGATGCAAAACTTTCGAATCGTTGGGAACGATTTGAATACAATTCTACTTACGGATTTATCGCAGTAGATACAGCTGCGGCTTCGTTCAACAAAAAATCAAAAATCAATTTGCCGTTCAATATAGGAACGGGTGTGATGTTTGGTAACGAACGTTATTGGATGGCGGGCATTGATTTTAAATTTATGAACTGGAAAAATTTCACTTCACCATTGAACAATGCCAGATTGAATGATAGCTGGAGAATTTCTGTGGGTTTTCAGATTACACCGAAGTATGATGAACTTGACAAGAAAAAATATTTGAGCCGTGTGCAATATCGTTTTGGCGGTTACTACGGTGTTAGTGAAATCAACGTAAACGGAAAAGCATTGACACAGGCAGGCGGAACTATCGGAATTGGATTTCCATTCCGTTCTGTAGGCAGATTAAATATCAGTGGCGATTTCGGCACGCGTGGCGGAAGCGACAAAAGTATTTTCCGCGAAAACTATTACAAACTCACGTTCGGCTTTGTGCTGAACGATATCTGGTTTATCAAGCGTAAATTTGATTGAGATGAATTGCGCAATAAACAAATTACAGTTGAACGCGCTGTTTCACTTTCTATCTCTTATCTTTTGTCTATCGTCTACTATCTCGCTTTCTTCTTGCGGCAATAATTCCGAAACTGCGAAGTTGATTAGAACCCGCGCCAACGTAAATATTGAAAAGGGGAAAGACGTTGAAATAAATTATTCCGATGAAGGAGTAGTGCGCATTCAGGCAAGCGGGCATACTGTTACGCGTTACAACACCGCAAAACCTTATCTCGAATTTTCTGACGGCATGAAACTTCTGTTTTACAACACTGATCACAAAGTAGAAAGTACACTCACCGCCAAGTATGCCACCGCCATTGAGAACAGTCACTCCATGACAGCACGTGATAGCGTGGTGGTGGTCAACCAAAAAGGAGAAATTTTAAATACTGATGAATTGATTTGGGATGAAGACAAAAAAATAATTTACTCCAACTCGTTTGTGAAGATTACAACGCCCGATGAAATTATTTATGGAAACGGAATGACAGCCAACGAAAACTTTACTGATTATGTGATTAAGCACATCACCGGAACAATAAGAGTAAAGACAAGTCAACTTGAATAAATTTACAGCATGAAAATTTTACAGTATTTCGAAAAAGCGTGGATTGGTGCTGCTATTGCTTCTATTATAGTGGCGGTGTATAATCTTATTGCGCTTCGCGAAATAAGCAACCGCGTTTACTTCCCCGTTTTCTGTGCTATGTTCTGCGTATTGATTTGGTTCAACATTCGCGGGCAAAGAAAGTTCAGAGAGAAGATGTTCGATGAAAAACCGGAAAGCAAAAAGCCGGAATAAGATTTCACTTCGCAAAAAGCAAACTCCCATCTCCGTAACTCAAGAATCGAAAATCATTTTCGAGAGCGTGGTTGTAAATTTTCTTCCAGTCCTCACCAACCACAGCAGCCACTAAAAGCAGGAGCGTAGAATTCGGCTGATGAAAATTAGTGACAAGCGCATTCGCAATTTTTAATTCGTAAGAAGGCGCAATCATAATTTGCGTCTTGCAAATCAGCCGTTCCGTTTCATTTTTTTTCATCCAGAAAATAAGTGCTTCAAGCGCATCTGAAACTTCGTAGGTTTTGGTTTGTTCATAAGCATCCCACTGTTTTATTTCTAAATCCTGCAATGAAATTTCAGGATTCAATTTTGCTTTTGCGCCCATCCAATAAAGAGATTCTATTGTACGAAGAGAAGTAGTTCCTACCGCAATAATCTTTGGTTGTAACGAATTACATAGATGCTGAATGGTTGTAGTGGTTACATCCATAACTTCTGCATGCATCTCATGCTCGTTCATTGTTTCGCTTTTCACTGGCTTAAAAGTTCCTGCACCTACATGAAGCGTTACTTCTTCTTTCGAAATATTTTTTGCTGTCAGCTTTTCAAAGATTGCTTCGGTAAAGTGTAATCCGGCTGTAGGTGCAGCTACGGAGCCTTCGTGTTTCGCATAAACTGTTTGATAACGTTTCAAATCGATTTCCTCGCTATCGCGTTTCAGGTAAGGCGGAATCGGCATCATACCGCTCTTGCCTAAAATTTCAGCAAACGAAAGTTCCCCGGGTGTCCAAGAAAATTCAATAATGAATGCATCGCTGGTTCTTTCAATAATTTCTGCGGTGAGCGTAAAGTCAGTAGTGCGGTGTTCAAGAATTTTTTCTTTCCATTTACTTGCTCTGCCAACCATGCATTGCCAGCGAACAGATTTTTGTTTACTCATAACAGAAGCAAACTCTTTGTTTTCTTCTGCTGGTTCCAAACAAAAAATTTCAATTTTTGCTCCCGTTGCACTTTTAAAAAACAAACGTGCAGGAATTACTTTGGTGTTGTTGAAAACCAGCAATGAATTTTCGGGGATGTGGTCAGCTATGTTTTTGTAAACATCTTCAGAGATTTTTCCATCGCGGTAAACCAATAGCTTACTTAAATTCCGCTCCGCCAAAGGGTACTTCGCGATTTTGCTTTCAGGTAAATCGTAAGTGAAATTTTTTATTTGAAGTTCGCGGGGATGCATTATTCCACGGTCACACTCTTCGCTAAGTTTCGCGGCTGGTCAACATTACAACCACGCATAACCGCAATGTGATAAGAGAGCAATTGCAATGGAATAGTAGAAAGCAGAGGCACCAGATATTCTACGGTTTCGGGAATTTCAATTACGTAGTCCGCCATTCCGCGCACCTTCACATCACCTTCTGTTACTATAGCAATGATTTGTCCTTTGCGCGCTTTTATCTCCTGAATGGTGCTGATTACCTTTTCGTAGATGCTGTTTTTAGTTGCGATTACGACCACCGGCATGTTTGCATCAATCAACGCGATTGGACCGTGTTTCATTTCAGCTGCAGGATAACCTTCAGCATGGATGTAAGAAATTTCTTTCAGCTTCAATGCGCCTTCAAGTGCTACAGGAAACTGATATCCTCTTCCGAGATAAAGGAAGTTGTGCGAGTCTTTGAACAACTCAGCAATTTCAATCACCTTGTCTTCGCACAGTAATGTTTTTTGAACTTTTGCCGGAATCGTTTCGAGTTCTGCAAAAGCATTTCTCAAATCTAACTTGGTTGCCTTACCTCTTATTTCAGCAAAACCAAAAGCCCATAGTGTGAGCACTGCCACTTGCGCAGTAAATGCTTTCGTACTCGCCACACCAATTTCAGGACCTGCGTGTGTGTATGCACCCGCATGTGACGCGCGCGGAATGGAAGAGCCAACTACGTTACACAAACCAAAAATGGTGGCACCTTTTTCCTTCGCTAATTCAATAGCAGCTAATGTATCGGCTGTTTCTCCGCTTTGCGAAATGGCAATTACCAAATCATCTTCTCCAATTACCGGATTGCGGTAACGGAATTCAGAAGCATATTCTACTTCAACGGGAATGCGAGCAATGTCTTCAAACAAATATTCGCCAACTAAACCAGCGTGCCATGAAGTACCGCAACCAACTATGATTATGCGTTTAAGATTTTTGATTTTGCTTTCGTGTTCTTTTAAACTTCGCATAGCAAAACTTCCCGTCATAGGGTCAAATCTTCCGCGCAACGAATCGTAAATAGAGCGCGGTTGTTCGTGAATTTCTTTGAGCATGAAATGCGTGTAACCGCCTTTTTCAATGTTCTCCAGATTCATTTCCAATGTTTGGATATAAGGAATATGCTCAACGTTGTCAATCGTTTTAATCGAAAGCTTTCCGTCTTTTATAAAAGCAATTTCACCGTCCTCAAGGTAAGTTACATTCTTGGTGTATTCAATAATAGGAGTGGCATCACTCGCCATAAAATATTCGTCATCACCAATACCCACTACAAGTGGCGAACCTTTTCGCGCACCAATTAATTTCGTAGGGTCGTTCTTCGAAATAATTACAATGGCATACGCCCCAACTACTTCATGCAGTGCAAGACGCACCGCTTCATCTAATTCGCAACCTGTGTTTTGTTTTACATCTTCAATTAGGTGAGCGAGCACTTCGGTGTCTGTATCGCTCGTAAACTTATGCCCGCGGTTACTCAACTCTTCTTTCAGTGTGCCGTAGTTTTCAATAATGCCGTTATGGATAATAGCAATATCGCCACTTTGCGAAAGATGCGGATGTGAGTTGATGTCGTTAGGTTCACCGTGTGTAGCCCAACGCGTATGCCCCATTCCTAAATGTCCCGAAACATTTTTACCCGCAGCATTTGCTTCGAGGTCGCTGACTTTACCTTTGTTTTTATAAATGTTGAGCGTGCCATTCATAAGAGCAACTCCTGCGCTGTCGTAACCGCGGTACTCTAATCTTTTCAACCCTTTAATTAAAATCGGATACGCCTCGCGTGGACCTATGTAAGCAACTATTCCGCACATAAATTCTGTTTTTGATTAAACGATAATGCCATTAACGCGCAAAGCAAAAGAAAATTATTTGAAGCCTTCATCATTCGTCATTCAATTTTGTATGAGAACTAAGGGAACCAACTATAGTTTTGTATAAATAACCTGTATGGCTATCTGATAATTTTTATCGGTAGCAGAATTTGAAAGCACCACGCGCTCTGCATTGTTATTAGCCGAATACGTTTCGAGATAGAAACCGTTGTTGTGATACACACCCTGAATCAACTTCTGAAAATATTTTTTGAAGTTGAAGCGATAGCGATAAACAACAGAGCCATCGCTCAATGTTTCTGCGGTGCGCACACCACCAAAACCAAGCAAACCATCATCATCAATTACTTTCGCTTGCCCTGCATCATCTATGCGATATAAATCAAGCAACGTAGGCGCTGCATACAGTGTATCGGTGCTTTGCGTAATTATAATTTCAGCTTTGTTAATGGCAATGTTCTTCGGCAAGCTGTCTAAATCTGTAATTAAAATTTTGCCTTTTACTCCTGCTCCTGCTTGCAGATATAATTTCACCTCGCCATCTACATGCGGCATGTTTATTGAATTAGCAACAGGAGTTCCCGTGTAAATATTATCGAAGTGATTAATGGTAACTCCTGCAATTGGCAAGGTATAAAACAATGAATCAGTAGCATCATTATGATAGAACAACGTAATGCCCGAAACCGCAGAAGCTAAATCTAAATACGCCAATCCGTTTCCAGTAGTAGAGGCAGAAGTAGTAATGTAAAATCCTTTAAAGAGATTGAGGAAAGAGGTGTTATCGTGTAACACATTTGTATCCGCCAAAAGTTTTTGCCCAAAAGCATAATCAAGTGTAACACGCAAATGCGCAGGAAGAGTTCCGTTCAAAGCATGAAGAGAATCATTACCCGTATCGGGTTTCCAACCGGCTAAAGTTCCTACAGGAGGAATGTTTACACTAAACGCATCGTTGGTTTTGTAAGTAAGTGAATCAATTAAACTCTGCGACAATTCATAAACTGAAACATTAAGCGGCTGGTCGAACTTGCCATAGGTTCCTGCATATCTTAAAGTAAGCACAACAGAATCCAATGCTTTGCCTGAACCAAAATCAATATTGTTACTGGTGAGGCGGCACTGCGCGTAAAAACCCGCATAAGTACTTCCGAAATTAGGGTCGGTTAAAGTTCCAAGAACGCCAACCGAAATTCCATTTGAATTCAACGGTTGCTCAAATTCAGAAAACACTTTTACATGCAATGTATCTTTGGCAAGATTCAATTGGTCATCGGTGGTGAGCAGGTCGGTATCTTCAATGGCGGGATTCTTACAACCCTCTAAAGAAAAGAAGCACCAGCAAAATATTGCCGGTGCTATCAAAAAACGTAGGTAATGTTTCAAATTAGTTTTCGGTATTAACACGTGGTAAATAAAGGAAACTAACGCTTAGTTCGAGAGAATATTTTTGTAAAAGGTGCTAAATAACGGAAGAGGGTTCTCTTCTTTAATAGCCAGCTTCATTACTTTTTTACCCTTCGATTTTT
>CANJRM010000018.1 GCA_947476645.1 Bacteroidota bacterium | reverse complement strand
AGTTTACTCAGAGCATACGTAGAATAACAGCTAAACAGATAAGGGAACGGTAAACGTTCACGAAAGAGTCCTTCAATCTCGGTTCCAATGAAAATTCCTCTTCGCGCTTGCGGGGAGGATTTTCGCTTTTATAGTATTACCAAACTTGTATCGTTCTAGTTCCATTTTTGGAGATGAGTATAACGTTGTTGTCGCAGGTTTCATCGCCATAATCAATCGCGAATTTATTGTCATCGCTGTTAACGGTATTGATTATTCGCACGTTACCCAATACATACGTGCCTAAACATCCAAGGATTAAATTCTTTTTTAAGGGGCGCAGAATTTCAGCGTTGAATGCATCTCCGTTTTTATTTATTCCCTGGGCAGTTCCACTGACTTCATAAGAAGTATTCCACCAGCCATAATTATTGCCGTTCAACAATCTTATTGTTTGACTGGCGCTCCAGCTCATATTTCCGTTTTCGCGTTGCATAGCAGCATTTTCAATTTCAATGGTGAACGTGGAATCGCCTGTTCGTGTAATGGTTTCCCATCCGGATACCTTATACATTTTTGTGCCATCACCCACATAATATTCATTGGAAGAAGAAACAGTAACTATGGCTACGGTGCCTATGTCTGTCCAATGTTTGCTCATGGCCACACTTATTTTACCCGCACGATAGCGACCATCGCGGCAGGGTATTCCTTTGTAAGATGAACCGTGGTCAAGCGAGCCGTAGTCAATGAAGCAAACAATGCCATCGGAATCAGCATAGGTTTTGTCAATAAACGAAACGGCAATACCTTCAGGCAGAATATTGTTATCGGTTTTGCGGGTAGTGGAATCGCTGCTTAAATAATCAGCTACCACATCAAATATCTGCGCGTATTCGGTTTCAATAGCGGTGTTATCTTCTGCACTGTATTCTTTTACACCCGAATCTTTTTTACACGAATGGATAGTAAGCAACAAGGCAATAAATGTAGCGAAGCGGAAAAACTGTTTCATACCTATGTCATTTTAGTATTCATGTAACAAAAAGGTAAAAGTAGCGTGATAATAAACAGGGAACTTTGTTTCATGAGCAATGTAATCAGATTTAAATTGTATGTCAAATTTGTTTGCGAAATCGTTTTCCGTTTCTTTTTTAATTTCCGCATTCGTTTTTAAAAATTGGATTGAATGAAAAAGCGTTACCTGCTTTTTTTATTTTTTATAGCCGGTATGTGCTGCACTTTTTTAGTGCAGGCGCAATCGCCTTATGATGACGAGGTGTGTCTGGATAAAACAGTGAGGCAACTGCGCAAAGAAGAGCAGAAGCAAAAGCTGGCGGCAGGCATGAGCAAAACATTGATTTATGCTTCGTATTTAAATTACAGCGACCGCACCGTTGACCGAATTATTACCGGTAAAGATGAGTTTGAACCGCATCGCGGAAAATACATTCGCAATGTGGAGGTGAAAGTAATTGCTCCTTATGGTGTAACAATAGAAAAGCCCGAAGCCGACCGTTTTTCGAAGTTTCAAAAATTTGCCAACGGCATTCAGATTAAGACGAAGGACTGGGTGGTGCGCAACGATTTACTTTTTAAAAGTGGTGATGCAGTCGACCCTATTTTATTTGCCGATACCGAAAAGAATTTGTGGGAGCGACAAACTTTTAAGGATGTAAAACTTTTTATTGTTCCTGTTGAAGGCACCGATAACTTAGTGGATGTGGTTATAATGGTACAGGATAAATGGAGCTGGAGTTTGAACTTCAGCGTTCAGTTTAATAAAGTAACGGGCGGTATTACGTTTCAGAATTTTATGGGCTTGCCGCAATCTATAGCCATTGGTGCTTCGCTTAATTACCGCAAGGATAATTTTTACAGTGTTTACGGAGTTTATAAATACGATAACATCAAGCGTTCGCACATTGACATAAAAATTGCGGGTGATTACAGCCCTTTAGATAAGGGAGGCAGATTGAGTATTACGCGCGATTTCTTTTCTGCCAATAGTAAATGGGCAGGGCATATTAAGACTTCGTTGTACCGCGAAGCAGCGAGTGTGCCTAATCAACTGGCTTCATCTATTCCAACCAACACGTTTTGTAATATGCAGGATGTGTGGCTGGCAACTTCCATCAAAATGCCGGGTCTTAAAAAGACGCGTTACGATTTAGTGCGTATGATTCTTTCGGCAAGAATGAAACGCATGGATTATATCAGCCGACCTTATTTGCGCAGTCCCGATGGCGCGCAAACTTTTATTGACCATACTTATTTTTTAGGCAGCCTTGGTTTTGCTAACTGGGATTACTACATAGACCACTCGGTGTATTTTCTGGGGCAGGCAGAGTATTTTAATAAAGGATTGAATGGTGCGCTTATCTTAGGTTTTGATTACGATGAAGAATTGAACAAGCGCTTTTACTCGGGTATTCAATTAGACTATGGAAAGTTTATTCCCAAGTTTGGCTATCTCAATTCGCGCGTTACTTATGGAGGTTTTACTAAGAAGGATTCTTACCAACAGTTGCTGTTTAAAATAAGCGAGAAGTTTTATTCGGCACCTGTTAAGTTGGGTAAGAAGTTTATGATGCGCCAAATAATTTCGGCTGATATTAACCTTGGGTTCAATCGCCCTATTGGAAGAGAGTTAGTGGTGAATAACAGCAGCGGATTGCGCGGTGTGTTTGTCAATTACATTCGCGGGGCGCGCAGTTATGTGTTCGGTTTTGAAACGGTTGTTTACCCAACTTTTAAAATTCTCGGGTTTTCTTCCTGTGCATTTATGTTTGCCGACCTTGCGGTAATACAAGGTTCCACCACAGGGCATTCGTTAAGTCAGGGTTATGGGGCGGGTGTGCGTTTGCGCAATCTTAAATTCGGTATTGGTTATTTTGAACTCGCCTTTGCTTATTACCCGAGCTTGAATATTCCGGGTTTGAAACCTTATACCATTATCAGCGATTATACCAATCGCAGAGCTATACAGGAAGACAATTTGTTTGAGCCCACCATTCTTTCGCCTGAGTAAGGTGGTTATTGATGATCTTCGACAGCCAAACTTTAAGATGATTTTTCAATGGGTTAGCGAGTTAGGTAGAGTTTGCAAAAGTTTTCCCTCATCCGTTTTATGGTTTCTGTTCAGCGGCATGCTTTCTACAAAAGTAAAAGTATCGGGCACCATGGAGTAATGGATTTTATCAGCGCTATAATTTTTTAGAAAAACTGTTTCATATTTTTTGTCTGAAACTAAAAAAGCGTGAATTTTTATAGTTGAATTTTCATTCGTAGTAATTATGGCTACTTGCTTTACTCCCTCTAAATTTTTCAAGCCACGCTCTATTTCTGCAGGCTCAATTCGGTAACCGTTTCGTTTAATCATTCTGTCGGCACGAGATACAAAGGCATAATTGCCGTCAAATGCTTCTTCAACTATATCTCCGGTTTTGTAGTATCTGTGTTTTTCAATTGTTTTAAAGCGGCTTTTATCACCATTTACGTAGTTATACATCACACAAGTTCCGGCTACTATCAGTTCCTTTCCATTTTTTGTTTTTAGTAATTTAATTGTGCTGCCAATACATGTTTTACCAATGGGAACAGATGCAGCGTATCGCTTTTCATCGTCAAAGTCAATTCTGTAATGGAGGCAAACATTGGTTTCAGTAGGTCCGTAAAAATTGAACATCACCGCGTTTGAAAAATATTTTTTTAATCGTTTTACGATGTCCCATCGCAGCACTTCACCTGCAATCAGAATTACTTTTACTTTCGAAAAATCGTGTTTTTCTAATCTTCCTGTTTCCATCAACCAATTAAAAAAAGAAGGTGTGGAATAAATCAACTCTATTTTTTTTACGGCAATCATTTCAGCCATTAAGCGGCTATTGTTCATTTCCTGTTGCTTAGGAACAAGTAATCTACCTGATTCGCTTAACGGCACAAACAAATCGAAAACTGATATATCAAAGTGATAAGGTGCAATGGATAGGTAAGACTTAATTTTAAAAGAGTTCAACAGAATATGATTCTGTATCATAAAATGCCAGGCACACAGACCAGTTTGAATAATTCCCTTGGGCACTCCGGTTGAGCCCGATGTATAAAGCACATTCAACACATCTGCCGGATATTTTTTCGGTTTCTCAAATACAAAAAGTTGAAATCCGCTTTGAAATTTTTTTACCTGAAAATGAATAGAATTTTCTTCTAAAGCAAGGGTTAGTAATTCTGAAAATTTTTTTTCTACTATCAATGCAGTAGGCTTTGCATCTTTTAGGATGGAAACAACCCGGCTAAATGGCGATTGAACATCGAGAGGTAGATATCCCTTTTCATTCAATATAATGCTATAGATGAAAAGGGTAGAAGCAATGCTTTTTTCAGCGTAGATACCTACCAAACTTGCAAAGTCAGGAATGTTTTGTTGTAGTGTTTTAAGTTGCGAACGAATTTTCTTTTTCGCTTCCGAATAGTTTATTTTTTCTCTGGCAGTGTTATGCAAAAACGTTTTATCGCGCGCTGATACCTTGAACCACTCGCGCATGTTCTCTTCAAAGTTTGAACGCCAGTTTAGTTCCCCAATTTTTTCCATAAGAAGGCAGTAAAAATATTTACCGAATCAAGATTGTCAGCAGTTACTTCATGCGCTTTGCATTCTACGTTCAATTCATCTTCAAAATGACTTATCATTTTCAAGGTCATAATAGAATCGAGCAGTCGACTGCTTACTAACGGTGTATCGTCATTGAAATCTTTCGGCAGTTCATTGCCGAAAATATTTTCGCTTACATAATTTCTTACTGAATCTTTGAGTGCTTCTCTTTCCATTGTTTTAAAATCTTGTGCTGCAAAATATCTGAAAATTTCTCAGAGAGTAAATGATGTCCCAAACAATTCGGATGACTATCTGTTTCAGATACCTGAATATCATTGGGATTATATCCCTTAAAGGCATCGGCTAAAGAATAACAGATAAAGCCCGCTTGCTGCGCCATACTCAACTGACGATTGAATGCCTCTTCGGTAATTTTTCCATTTGTAGTCGGAACAAAAAACCAAATAGGTTCAATGTTTTGCTCCTTACACATTTTTGCAATTGTATCGTAACACCATTGCACCATTTCAGTGGTATAAGGACGAAGCCGCTCTTTAATTTCCAATTCGCTTTGTGTTTGATTAACCCCCGAGCGTTCTTTCACTTGATTCAAATAAGCGTAACACAAGTCAACACCCGAACGGATATAGCGAGTGAAAAAATTAGGAAAGCGTTCGAGTTCACCAGTGTGTGAAAAAATAAAAACAACATCGGGATGAAAAGGAGAAACCTTTTTATCCATTAAATAAACATGCTGTGCCGAGGAATACAAGCCCATGGAGTAATTCAGTAACTCAATATTTTCTCCTGAATTGTTTAACGCCCTCTCTGTAATATTTTCAAACACACAGGAATCTTCAACACCTGAACCCATTTCGTATGAAGTGCCTAGGAGCATTCCTCTGAAAACACTATCCGATTTGTTTAGGGAATATTCTTTGTCACGCATTCCGTAGGAATTTGTGGAAAGTAAATAACCATCCTCATGCGTTACAGCCGATGGACGTAGCACGCGCATCAACAAATCACCTGTTTTACTTGTAACAGAACGAAATGCTCTTTCAGGATTGTTACGAACTATTTTTGTTTGCCATTTAGAAGTAGATGCCTGAAAAATAGTTTCGTAATAATCGGCTTCGTCTTTTTCTGTTTCTGAACTTGTTTTGGTTTCAGCACCAAGCAGTTTGTAAACTGAATTTTCTTCTCCTTTCAGAAAAACAATGCTGCTTGTAAAAAGTAGCAATAGAAATCCTGCAACAAGTAATTTGAATTGAGTGTTGGCTCTATTGGTAAAAGAATTTGCAAAATCATTTAAGAAAGAGAAGAGAAGGTTTGCAACAAATAATGTTGAAATAACTAAGGCTAACTGATAAATGAATTTTTCACTTGAAAGTGATTTAGAAATAATAAAACGCATTTCGCTCCACGAATTCGATTCCCAAAGCCAAATGAGGATTGACATTACAAGGAACACCAACGAAGTTTTTGCCGCTTTTGAAAGATGTGTTTTAAAGAAACCGGGTGATGTTTTCTGCTTGGTGAAAAGCAAATCGAATTGTTGGTTGAGAATAATCAGTGCGCCCAAACTGCACCAGAAAATAATGTCGATTATGCTAAGTGTATGTAATCCTGTAATCCAAAATTTTTGATACCAGTGAAAAAAGATGGAGCAAATAAACACAACGATGATGCTGAGTTCTGTACTCCATTTTGTTTTTTTTCGGATGGCAAAATATACTGGGTAATAAACCAACTTCATCATAAACTCACGCCAGTAGATGTTTACCTTTCTCCAGTAATCCCCAAATGAATCGGAGAAAAAATAATTACCGAAAGGTGCTGGTAAATTATAACCGAAGAAACAAACAAAGCCCGCACCTGCTGTCAGCGTACCCGAAATTTTAAGCAGTGAAAAATAATTAACCACGATCAATTGAGAAAGCGTAAAAGCATCATGCACCGCATTGGTTGAAATGCTGAATTTGTTATGAATAATTCGATAAAGAAGAAACTGAGCAATGCCAAACAAAATGTAAATACTGCCTCTTTTCCAGATTAAATTCACGGAAGTGTTGTAATAAGAGTTGATGTGAGTGCGATAATCAACAATGGGAAAAAATAGAAAGGCAAGATTAGGAACACAAAAAAAGTAACTCAGCCTAAGCCAAAAATTTTCATTCATCGGATGGTGCTTTGCTTCATATAGACAAATCACCGAACGAAACATAAGGAGCGCGGCTGCATAAGGAATTACTAATTGCAATCGTGGCATGTATGAAAAACCGAAACTGAAACACCCCAAAGTCACAAGGAATGCAACAATCAGTAGCAACCGAAATGAACCAGAGATTTTCAAATTCAGTAGTAAGAAGGGCAATAGAATTAGCCCGAGCAAAATGAAGCCGGAGAAAAAACCAAAAGCGTAATACACGGCTATAACAAAAGTTAGGACAAACAGAGCAGGACGAAAACGAATGCGCACGATGGCATGCAGAACAAACGAAGTGATAATTATGGGAAGTAGTTCGGTTATTCTTTCTAAAGAGTCAACGTGCAATACATGTGTGATAAAACCGGCTGATGCGAGAACAAGTGAATAGAAAAGGAGGTTCAGAAAATACCACTTGTTGTGTGGTGGTTCTTCTGTTTTAATTTCAGGAAATATTTTTTGAAAAAATGGATTCAATCTATTCTGTTTTATAATCGAGTTCGTTCATCAGCGAAACAAGTTCTGCATCGGCATAAATAAATTTCAAATCATTGGCTGAAATAAATTCCTTCCAACTTCCCGTTTTGCCTTCGCGGAAAAAATTTCTTCCGCTTCGGTTCATAAACTCGCTTCCGTTTTCGGTTTCAATTTGCTGCAAATTTTCAAAACCTGTTAGCTCTTTTATAATGCTTGGTTCAAAATTTTCCAATCCTGTAAAAGAAGAGAGCTGTTGAAGAGTTTGGTCAAAATTCCTTTTCATGTCTTCATATCGCAGAAACAAAATTCGATTTGAATAGTCTTGTGAAAATTGTAGCGCTTTTGAAACATGCTCTTTCCACGAACCGAAGGGTTCAGTTATTTCTTTACTGCGAATGAACGCAGAAAAATCACCTTCAAATTCTTTCAACACAATTTTATAATGATAGAACGACACCAGCACATCGCGGTAATCGCGCACGATGTAAATTGATTTTGGAAAATAGGAGAGGAGCGTATCGTGTGTTTTTATAAAACGGGCAGATGGCATTTCGTCAATTAAATCTTTTGACACATAAACATCGGGAACAAGTTTTTCTACTTGCTGAAAACTCAATTTCCCTTTACTGCCTGTAATCATATAAGCTAATACAAAACGTATCCACGTATTTCCCGATTTCGGATAAGAAACGATGAAAGTGTCGTCAGCAAGGATTTTATTGAGTTGCAAATGAAAAGCTCCGCGATTGATTAGTCCGAGCTTATCAGGCAGCCATCGTAGATATTGTTTTAGCAATCTTGAACGTGAAATGGGTGGAGCAATCGATGGCATGAGTGGAAATTCTTTCCAACAAATATGATATTCTCAAACGATAAAATAAATTTGATTGACTCAAACTACATGATTTCACTTTCGCATATCATCAACCCGGTTAGTTCTTCTGAAAATGAAGAGTTGTTTCAGGTTCAGCAAATAACTTTTGAGAGTATGCTGAAGGCTAAGAAGTATTCCGATGGTGAAAATGAAATTGAATTGTGTGTTATCAATCGTTCGGGAGAAAAGGATTTTGTTCCGCAAGGCTTTAACGTTTTAGCTCCTCTTCATCGCGATATTCGCGATTTGGTTAAAACCACAAAGACCTATCCTTTCCTCAATGACATTATTCTTCAACATGCGCAATCTACCGCTGCTGATTATTTAGTTTACTCGAACCTCGATATTGCTGTAATGCCTTTTTTCTACGAAACTGTTTCAGCTTATATAAACAAAGGACACGATGCGCTGGTTATAAACCGCAGACGAGTGCACAACAGATTTGTGGATGAAAAAAATCTCAACATACTTTTTGCCGAAAACGGAGGTGTGCACACAGGCTACGATTGCTTTGTATTTAAAAAATCATTGGTCGGTAAATTCATTTTCAAAGATATTTGTCTTGGTGTACCGGCAGTGGGAAACGATTTGTTCTACAATATTTTTGCCTTTGCTGAAAATCCTATCCTGTTAACTGAAAAGCATCTCACTTTTCATATCGGTTTAGAACTGTTTAAAAATTGGGGCGATGAAGTTACGCGCAACCACAACGCGAAAGAATTTCAACAGTTGATGCGTGAATTATTGCCTGTAATGAAAGCTGACAATTTTCCCGGTGCTGATTTGAATATTTTCAAACGTCATTTTAAATGGCTGATGAATCCCACTTTCGATTATCGCACAATGTTTCAGTTAGACCTCAAGAGAGGATTTAAGAAAACCAGGGTTAAAAGCAGATCGGAATTTGTTTATAGCCGCAAACAGCGTTACTTAGAATGGCTGGTGCGGGTAATTAATTTCAAGGATTGATTACTTAAAAATATCGGAGCCCACATACTTATAAAGCCATACTCTCCATGTCCAGTAGGTTTTATTCTTCTCTCTAAAAGCAGGTAACTGCTTCTCGAGCAAAGCGGAATTCTCTTTCAACTTAATCTTGAATTTTTCAAGTGCATACGCATACAACTTCTCATCCATTGCGTTGTATCGAACCATTAGTTCCTGTGTTTCTATATCAAACGGCTCTTTCTTTTTTTTAGTTCCCTGGTTTAAGCGGGCATAGTAGGGAGGTTTCCATCCAAGTTGATTGGCAAGAATTAAAAGGCTTTCATCGTAGTATTCATTAATACCGAAGTGTTGAAAATGTTTATCGAAATTATTTTTTGCTACCGCCAAATCCGTTTCGTCAATTTCTCCCCATGGTTTGAAAATATTTCCACAAAGAAAACGCACCATACAGTTATCTAAGTTGAGAACCTTTCCGTTTTTATACAATTCAAGTAACGAGTAATTATTCGCCATCATTTCTTTATAGAACCAATGCCGAGGGTTTTGAAAAAGAAACCAGTAATGAGAAACTGTACGTGAAATGGGTTTGCGCAAAAAAGTAAAATAAACGGAATCGGGAGTGGGAGAAAAATGTTCAAAGTCAAACCAAAAATGTCCTTTCACTAATTTATAGTCCTTCTTTTCTTCGGCAGGTAAATCAAAAAATACTTTTGATTGCTCTTTTGATACCAAGGACATTCGTTTTTCACCACTGTATTGGTCTATTAAAATATTGTGAAAAGTTACACCTCCTGTTTTAGGAATATGTAAAAAGCAAAAGGGCGGTCGTTCATTTTTTTTCATGACTACTAATGTTTTTAGATATGCTTTCCAATTATTTTGTTTTCGTGAAGCAAATAATGAAGTTTTAAAAAGAGTTTCCGCTTCGCATTTCCTGCTTTTAATTTGTCTTTATCTGTCTTTAAACGAGCGCCATAAATTTCCAACTTTTGTTTGAATTTTTCGAGGGCGTGTTTGTAAAGCAATTGGTCGTAGCGGGAGCATCTTTCTAAAGCGGCTAAGGTTTTTTCAGCCACCACTTTGTCAATTTTTTTATGCTTTGTGACATTCGTGTTTGCATAATAAGGGAATTCCCAATTTAACTCGTAACTCAACATTAAGATGCTTTCGTCAAAATACTCATTAATGCCAAAGTGAGAAAAGTAACGGTCGAAATTTTCGAGTGCCTTTTTATAATCTGCTTCATCAATGGCACCAAAATCCTTGAATACATTTCCTGAAAGCATGCGCACTAAACAGTTATCAAAATTCTTTATGAAGCCCTTAGTAAGCATGTCGTAAAGCGTAAATTGCTTTTTGAGCATTGTATTATGGAACGGGTGCTTCGGATTGAAATAAATGTAGTTGAACTGTGAAATGATACGACTGACAGGTTCGCGCAACATGGTAAAGTAGTTCGTTTTGTCAGGGAAAATAAAGGAATCAGAAAATTGAAAATGCCCGAAAATAAGTTGTTGAGCATTTCGCTGTTGTTCAGGTAACTCCAAAAAATAATTGGTGTCTTTTACTTTAGCAATCGTAAACACCTTGCCCCCCGAAAATTGTCTGTAGATGAGATGCCGTAAGGACATTCCTCCTGTTTTGTGAATGTGCAGAAAAACAAAACGTGGTTGTTTCAATTGACTCATGCTGTAAAATATAAACCCGTTTTTAAAATTAGCCTAAGTATGCCACGGCTGAATGTCGGAAACGAATTTAACCAGTGGTATTTTGCAGTTAATTGTTGAAGCCAAAGAAGCGACAATACATTTTTGCAAATATTCTTTTGCTGATGCACACATTCTTCACGCAAAATATCTGCAATCAAAACAATTCTTGTTTCGTTGGAATGATTCCATGCTTCGTGTAGATGAGCATCGCAGAATGCGAGTGCTTTAATTTCTCCCCAACTTTTTTCAATACCGTTTACTCTCAAACCACATACAGGCAACTGCGATGGAATTTTTACGGGAATATGAATTCTGTAAATGGCATCGGTATCTCCGTAATGTGGTTTTACGGATGTTTGCGGTGGTAGAATGCTAATGGATAATCCTGTTAATCCGGGAATGTTTTCCAACAAGGAGTAAAGTTCTTTACCTTTTGAAATGTTCTTTTTGTTTTGCTTCCCCCAAAAAAGGAAAGGTGAAACTTTCCAATTTTCTTTTCCTGTTACCAACGATTCGTTGAAATATTTTTCTACTTCAATGCCTTCCTGTTTGAGATAATCAAGAACTAAATTTTGTATTTGAACTTGCTTCATTTCTAATTCAGCAAACCAATTTCTGCTGCTTAAATCATAATAAGCAGGACAATCACCTTTATAAGGAAGACCTTTGTATGAATACCAAATCATGTGCCTGCAATAATAGTGAGCGATAGTTTTTGTTTCTTCTCTTCAGCAATATTTTTCAACGTTTCAGCAATTCGAATTGCTGATGGGTGTGAGGCATCATCAAGAATAAAATGAATGCCGCCATCAACACCTAAAATTTTTCTAAGCTTTTGCACCGAAGAAAAATAACGATCAGCAGTCAATTCATATTGCTGGTTGTAAACTTTATTTTGGTTAGGCAGCAATTGATAACCCAAGGAAGCGTTGAAAGAAATTGACTTGAGGTTGTCGTGTAAAATTTTTACGTAATTCTTTTTAATGCCGAGATAAAAACCAATATCGGTCATGAGCACAGCAGCACGTGCGGGGAAAACTGTTTCTATAAAATCTTTATCCCAAATAAAAATACCACCATTGCCTGTAATCATTTCTTCCCAATTAATTTGTGTGCCGCTGATTAAACCAATTGGTTTTTCGTCAACGTATATCAACATGTAGTTGTTGTGCTCGTTATCAATAGACCTAAACCAATTTCGCTGCATTTCAGCAGTAATTATTTCGCGGTATTCCATCGTGTTGCGTATAGCTTCGCTGTTTCGGTGCGTACGAACAAGTTCAATCTCATCGGCTGTTAAGCGTTTGAGTTTAATTCCATACGCTTCAACAATCATTGTCTTTTTATTTCGCGGATGGAATACAGCGGTTTGCTATGCTGCGATTGATAAATCTTGAAAAGATATTGCCCGATGATGCCCATGCAGAACATAAGGACACTCGCAGTGAAGAGAACGGTTACCATAACTGCCGTAAAGCCAATATGCCCTCTGAAAAATAGTTTGCGAATGGCGAAAAATGCAGCGCCTGAAAAAGTAAATACCGAAAAGATAAAACCTGCATAAGTCATCAATCGAAGTGGAAATGAAGAGTAGGTGAAAACAATATCGCCATACAACTTCAATAATTTGCTAAATGAATAACCTGATACACCAAACTTGCGCGGATGATGTTCAACATCAACGCGGGAAAATGTAGTGGTGTACCAATAAAACAATTCATCGAGGTAGTAAAACGAACTTGCCTGATTGGCGGCAATTTTATCTACAATAAATTTTTTGATAAGGCGAAATGAAGAACCATAACCTGTATTGCCACCTGTTACTTCTGCCGATTTGCGCACGTAAAAACTTCCTGCATTACGCGCGGCAGAATGTTGTTTGGTGATATATATTCCGTAAACCACATCGGCATTTGTTTCGGTTTGCTTGTGAATAAGTTTTGAAATTTCTTCTGGCGGATGTTGTAGGTCATCATCCATGGTAATTACAAAATCTCCGGTGCTAAAAGTAAATCCGCAAAGTAGTGCGGAGTGCTGGCCATAGTTTCGGCTAAAGCGAATGCCGCTTATTTTTCCGTTAGAAGAATCCTGCAACTGACTGATTACATTCCAGCTTTCGTCTTTGCTTCCGTCATCAACTAAAATAATTTCGTAAGCAAAATTTGACATAGCTACGTCAATTCGAGAACACAATTCGTGTAGCGATTCTGCACTGTTGTAAACAGGAATTACAATTGAATATTTTTTTGCTTCTCCCATTTAGTATTCCAATAATAAACCTCCGTCCATCAATAAATTTGTTCCGGTAATCCAGCGCGATGCAGGTGAAAGTAAAAATACAACCGCTCTCGCCACATCTTCAGGATAGCCAACTCCTAAAGGGTATTTTGCTACATGCTCTTCCATTGCTTGTGTTGACATTCCTTCTGCCGCTTCGTCAAACATAGGTGTTTTTACCATGGCAGGAGAAATGCAATTGGCGCGAATTCCTTTGGCTGCATATTCCAAAGCTACGGTTTTACAGAACGCTTCCACTGCGGCTTTGCTAGCTGCATACATTGAGCCACCTTTGTGCGGATGCTGACCGGATAAAGAAGAAAGGAAAACGAAAGAAGCTTCCTTATTTATTTTTTTCGCTTTGAATAAAGCAGTGGTTAGTTCTACCACTGTGTAAAAATTTGTGTGAAGGGTTTCATCAATTTTTTCGCGATTTAAAAAGGAAACGGGAAATGGTTTTACTAATCCCGCACAATGCACTACACCATCCAGATGTGAAATTGAATTTGCCAATGAAAAAGTTTGTTCTGTATTCAATAAATCGCAAAGTAGGAGTTGATGCCCATTACCGGGAAGCTCTTTTAAAACCTGATTGAGTTTTTCTTCATTGCGTGCTGTGAGCATTATTTTGGCTCCCATAGCAGCGCATTCAATAGCTGTTTGCCTACCAATGCCCGATGATGCACCGGTAACTAAAATAGTTTTTCCTGTAAGATGAAAAGCTGTGTTGCTCATATTTCAATTAAATCAGAAACTACTAAATTTTCTGTTTCGAGAATAACACTTCCCCACGACAATCCCACACCAAAGCCACAGAGTAATAATTTTTTCTTAGTTGTTTGAAGTGTTTCTGCTATTTGAGTGACTATGGTTAAAGGAATAGAAGCAGAACTTGTATTGCCAAAACCTTTTAAGGAATAAGGAACTTTTGCAGCGTCAATGCCAATTACTTTTCGCACCGTTTCATTTAAAAGAAGATTTGCCTGGTGCATCACAAAAAAATCAAGCTCGGTTTTATTCACTCCTGCGTAATTCAGTAATTCATTCACATTGGGCGGCACACGTGTAACCGAAAAATTAAACACATCCATTCCGTTCAGCGTTAAATCTCTTCTTCTTCTTATCACTCCCTTTTCAGTTTCCTCCATAGTTTCACTTGCTGCATTTATGGGATTACGGCAACCACCGTCCTGTATGATAATAGATTCATAGCCGCTGCCATCGCTTTGTAAATTAAAATAGATTGGAGAAGCATCTTCGGTTCGTTCTAAAGCAGCCACTGCGCCACCATCACCGAAAAGAGGATAGGTGCTTTTGTCCTGATAAGAAACGGATACCGTAGAAACATCACCGGTAAGCAGCAATGCTTTTTTTATACCTGAATTACTCAGCATGTTTGCTACTACTGATAAACCGTAAACAAATCCTGAACAACCTAAACAAATATCAAATGCCAATGAAGTTTGAGGTAAACCTAATTTATCCTGAAGGATAATAGCGGTAGCAGGAAGGTAGTAATCGGGTGATTGCGAAACAAAAATCAGGAGTTCAATTTCATCGGCTTTCCAGTTTAAATCTTGCAACAATTTCTTTGCTGCCTCTAAACAATAATCGGAGGTGCATACCCCATCGGGTGCTTTTCTTCTGTTTTCTACACCAGTAGTTTTAATGAGCAGGTTTCTTTCCTTTTCTGTAATCCAATCATAGTTGCGGTTGCTTTCCGTTTGGAGAGGAACAGCTGCGGCCAAACCACGCAAAGCAATATTGTTTACCGTAAAAAGTGCCATGGGTTTATTTAGGTAGAAGTTGATACAAGTCCTGCACAGTGTTACACTTGCGAAGCTGGTCGCCTGTGACTGTTGTTTTAAAATCTGTTTCAAACAAAGCTACTATGATAAGTGCATACATAGAACTCCACGATTCCAGATTTCTGAACTCCGTATCGGGTTGGAGTGAACCCGGTTGTTCATCTTCAAAAACCGATTCAATCCTGGATATAAATTCTTCTATTGTCATTTTCTTAAAAATTAATTACGGTGGCACACCAACTTAATCCTACTCCAAAACCTGCAACAAAAATTTTAGAACCACTTTTAATTTTCCCTTCAGCTATTGCGGCTTTCAACGCAATAGGAATGGAAGCCTGCACAGTGTTACCGTAGTTTTCTATATGCGAATAAAATTTTTCTTTCTCAATTCCCGCTATTTTACGCACCTGTTCATTCATAAAATTGTTTGCCTGATGCAATACAAATAAATCAATATCGCTTTTGCTGAGGTTGTTTTTCCTCAGCGTATCGTCAATGAGTACGGGTATTTTTTTCATTGTGAAGGTAAGTACTCCCTGTCCGTCCATAAACAAATGCGCATCGGAATAAACGTTTCCGTATTCATCTTTCTTTTCCAGCAGCGATTCTTCTGATACCTTTTTGGAATCTGCCCCATGGCGAATAATTATTTTTTCAAAACCCGAACCGTCTGTTCCGAAAACAAAATCGCGAATTCCTTTTTCCGTATTCTCTTCTTGTCCAACTAAAGTAGCTGAACCGGCATCGCCAAAAATAATGCGCGAAGCGTGGTCATGCGGGTGAATAAATTTGGTGAGGGCTGTAGAGGTAAGCAACATTACTTTTTTAAATCCCAGCGATTGAATTATGCTTTTTGCAAGACTGAGTGCATATACATAACCGCTACAGCCAAAGGTTAAATCGTAAGTGGCAATGTTTTCATTCAAACCAAGTTTGTGTTGGAGTACACAGGAGGTGGATGGAATAATATAGTCGTGGTGGAACGAACAATAAATAAGCGCATCAATTTCATTGCGCTCAATGCTGTGTTCGGCAAATAATTTTTCAGCGGCTTGTAAAGCCAATAATGAACCGGGTTGAGCAGTGTCTGAAATGTGACGTTCTTTAACGCCAACTTTTTCAAAAACAGTTGGTGATACTTTATCGCCAAACTCCTGCATGAGCATTTCATTCGTTTCTACTTTTGGAGGAACGTAA
Source organism: Bacteroidota bacterium (assembly GCA_947476645.1). Classification (GTDB taxonomy): domain Bacteria; phylum Bacteroidota; class Bacteroidia; order Chitinophagales; family LD1; genus Bog-950. The sequence goes on along the minus strand of CANJRM010000018.1, from coordinate 28,673 downwards.
AAGCTAATGGCTTGTATACAGGCGCGTGCGTTCACTTTATTTTGCTGCTTTTGCCAATGAATCCTGCTGGTTGCGCGCTTCAAATTCCTGAATTAACTGCTCAGGTGTTTTGCCTAAATTGTTGAGTGTAACGCGAACATCTTTTGCAATGGGATGGTTCGGGAATTCAGTCAGGAATTTTTCGTAGATAGTTTTTGCTGTGGCGGTGTTGCCCACTTCATTTTCGAAAATAAAGCCCTGTAAAAAGAGTGCATAAGGCTGCTTAGGAATGGTGGGATAGTTGTCGTAAATTTTTTGATAAAGACCAATGCTCTTTAATGGTTTGTGCATATAGCGATAAAAATCGGCTGCTTTAAAGAGGTATGCAGCGCCCAAGGTATCATCAGGGTATTTTGCCGCGTAACCTTCATAATCTGCCAGTAAATCATCAACCATAGCGGTATCTACTTTGCCTACTTTTGCCTGTTCCATTAAAATTTTCTCGGCACTTTCAATGGAGTTCCTTTTCCATGCCTGTTTAGGATTGCAGGCGGCAAATAACATGAGAGCGAGAATGGCTACGAATACTCTTTTCATCTATAAAAATTTTGTGTGCGAATATAAAAGGGTTAATGATTTTAGAATACGTTTTACAACCTCACCAACTTCTTTACAGTTGATTTTCCATTTCCACTTATCTTCAATAAATATGAACCCGAAGGAACGTTGTTCATGGAAAAATCTTTTCCGTCCCAAATGGTTTTTAAAGAATTTTTCTCTTTCCATTTACGAATCAATCGTCCGTTAATATCAAATACTTCAAACTCAGTTTCGGTTTTTAATTCTTCTAATTCAATAGTAACCGAATTTGAAAACGGATTTGGATATGCTGTTGCTTTTAATTCAGTAACCGGAATTTTGCTGATAGCAGAAGGTGTGAAAAATTTGTTTGAATACATGCCATTACCATGAGTGGCTATTATGATAGTGTTGTCGAACGTGCGCGACTGAATCATATTGATAACTACGTTGCCAATGGTGCTGGCGCCTTCCTGTGCCCAAATGGTGTTTGATCCGTTGAGTTGTTCGGTAGAGAAAAGACCGATGCTGGTACCTACATAATATTTTGTAGCAGTGCCATCGTTGTAAATATTTGCCCAAGTAACTGAAGGACCGTTTCCGCTGCCGTAAGGGTGCTCTTCAAGATTTCCGCTTACGTCTGTCCAAGTGCTACCCGAGTCGGTTGAATAAAAAATGCTTTTCACTCCGTAATTTGAAAAGGTAGCCATCACATTTGCCACGTTGAGGCGGTCAACTTCAATACAACTTATGTATCCGGTTGCAGGAAAATTTGTTCCTGTAATGTTTTTCTTAAGGGTGCTGTTGCTCGTTCGGCAACTATCTACGCGATAAACTTTCCCATTGTCGGTGCCTATGTAAAGTATGTTGGTATTTGCTTCGCTCATGTCAAGTGCAGTGAAGTAAGGTGCAGTGCTACTGATACCGAGCGATGTTCCTGTAAGTTTTGACCAGCCTTTTGAAACGGTGGCGTATTCATCGCCTGTCATTGGAATTACAGAAAGGGAATCGTTGCGCCACATTATTCTTCCACCAGCCATATACATAATGTCGTCATTAAGCGGGTCGAGAATAAATGGATTGATGAACTGATAGCCACCACCGCCTGTTGGATCCATTCGGGTGTAGAGTGTATCTACATCGCCATTATCGGCTACGCGATGCTTGTAAATTTTTCCTTGTTGAATACTGAGGTAGTAAAAGTTTCTTCCGTGTGTAATGGAGCAATAAGAACCATCGCCATAAAATGTTTTAGGCCAGTCACGGGTGTAATCAATGGTGTTGGTGAAATAGGTTCCGTTATCCTGCAAACCACCAATAATAATTTCGTTGGTGGTATTGCCCGGCTCCATGGCACAGGTATAAAATTGCCCCGTGTTGTAGCCATTGTTCATCAGTTGCCAGACAACAGGCGTTGCAAGAATGTTGTCGGTTTGCATTACACCTCCATCGTTTGATGAATAGGCTTTGTTTGGATTGGAAGGAGGGAAAATAAGTTTATGTTGGTCAGGATGATGACCCGGATAAACGTAGTGCGAAATGTGACTGCTGTCGCATTGATAACCGCCAATCCATTCGTAAGCCGCAGTAGTGAATCCATCGGTAGAGCGATAGATATCTGTTCCTCCAAGAAAAACAATATCAGGATTTGTTGGATGAACTACGAAATACATATCGTATGAATTCTGCGAATTGTATTTGCGGAAATCGAAGTTGAAATAACCGAGGCAGTGGTCATCGGGAATATTCGTGCTTCTGTTTGCCCAAGAACCACCGGCACCTGTTCCATCGCCCGAAAGATATTGATAGTGCCATAGTTGATGACCTGTTGAACCACTTCCAGGAGTTTCTGCAATAAAGTAAACCTGTGTTTCATCGCTTGGTGCAATGCCTATTTCAATGCGTCTGTAAGTAGTGGCAAAACCTGAAGGTGTAATTTTTGCCCAGGTAATTCCATCGGTGCTGCGGTAAATTCCTTTGCTTGGTGTTTCGCTGCTGATTGTTGCATACAGAACTCCTGTTGGCGAAATAGCAATATCGCTGTATTGCGAAATGCTGAGAGCAGAAGCGGTATCTAAACCAAGCGCAGGATTCCAAGAAGTTCCGCCATCTATACTCCTCCATATTCCATTGACAGAAGCCGCGTAAACTTCATCCTGATTGGCATTGGTGTGATTGGTAACCATGTCCCATATAAAATCGAAATCGCGTTTTTGACCTGTTGTAGTTGGTGTGTTTGATTGCGTAGATGCGAGAGGAGCCCATGTAATTCCGCCATCGGTAGATTTGAAAATCCCATCGCCACTAAACTGAGATGAAAAACCGGCAGCGTTTACTATTCCGTATTGTTCACCAGTGCCGTAATACCAAACGTTGGTATGTCCCGCGCGTTTATCTTGCACAACACAAGTAGTGGAATGCAATTGTTGTGGTTGCGTGCATTGTGTAAAACCAGCGCCAGCGTTTGTGCTGCGCCACATTCCTCCGCTTGCTTGCCCTGCAAGAATGATGTTTTCATCGGTAACGTCTAATGCAAGTGCGCGCGTTCTTCCACCTAAATTATAAGGTCCTCGGTTTTGCCATTGAATGCTTCTGCTGTTATCGGCTTTAGGAAGTGTGGCTGCAAAAGCCAATTCATTTTTTCTTATACCGCGTGGAATTTCATTGGTGATTGGATTGCGCAAACGCATGAAATCATAGCTTCCTCCTTCGGCTGGGTCATCAAACTCATTGCCGTATAAAGCGCCTCCTTCTTCTTCGTTTTCTGTTTTTTCGTTTAGCTCATTTTTAAAGTGAGTGCGCGAAACAAAAAGCGTTGCTGATAAAGCCAATGCAAAACACAAGACAGGAGTCCGTGAAATCTTCATGCTGAAAAATTTAAGTGCGCTAAGATATAAAAGCGGAGTTGGCGTATTGGTGTTCCTTTAATACGCATTTAAGTCTTCGGGAACGATTACGTCAATGCATTGCGGCACTATTTCAAAAGTAACATCATCGTGATAGATGAGAGAGTCTCCATCGAACTGATAACACATTTTTTTGTTACCGTGAATACGCACTTTTTTGGCGCGGTATTGTTCTGCCTCCTTAATCAGGTCAGGTCTTTTAAGTAACAGACAACCCACAATGTAAAGCAATTTTGAAAGCCGAAATTTGTTCAGCACAATTACATCCATCACTCCATCTTTTAAACTGGTAAAAGGGAACACGGCAAAATCGTAACCATACTGGTTAGCGTTAAACGCAGTGAATAGAAAGAAATCGCGTTCAATAGTAATGTCATCAATTTCAACGGTGGTATGATAGGGCTGGAAGTAAAAAAATAATTCTTTCAGTCCCGCCCATGCATACGAACTCAGTCCGCGGACTTTATGATGGTGAAACCTTCTTGCCACTGATGAATCAAGACCGAAACCCGCATTACTTACAAAGTAGCGAAGGTTTGATTTTACTAAATCGAGTTTTACTGTTTTGCCGGTGTTCAATACATGAAGCGCTCCTTCAGCATTGCGCGGAGGGATTTTTAAATGGGTAGCAAATCCATTGCCGGAGCCGAATGGAATAACCCCCAACGCAGTTTTGGTTCCTATTAAACTTTGAGCCACATCGTTAATGCTGCCGTCACCACCAATAGCTACACAAACATGGTAGCCTTCTTCAACCGCTTGCTGCGCAATCAAAGTAGCGTGACCGGCATATTGTGTAAAGCGAATGGTGTAATCATATTTTACATAATCAATGTAACGTGCAATTTTTTCAGGAATATTACTCTTGCTGTAAACGCCTGAAATAGGATTGATGATGAAAATGATTTTTTTCTTTTCTGTAGGTTCCATTTTAAATCGCTTTCAAACTTAAATCAAGTGATGGTGAAGAGTGTGTCAATGCTCCCACTGAAATAAAATCAACTCCAGTTTCAGCAAATGAACGAACTGTGTCCAAAGTAATTCCTCCGCTCGCCTCTGTTTCAAATTTATGGTTGACCAACTGTACTGCCTGCTTCATTATTTCAGGAGTAAAGTTGTCGAACATGATACGTGTAACTTCTCCTGCTTTTAAAACTTCTTCTACATCTTTCAACGTTCTGGTTTCAATTTCAACAGGAAGGTTCAACTTATTTTTTAGCTGATAATCTTTCACCGCTTCAATGGCTTTTGTAATTCCTCCACAAAAATCAATATGGTTGTCTTTGAGCATAATCATATCATACAGTCCGAAGCGATGATTGTGTCCACCTCCAATGCGCACCGCCCATTTTTCGAAGTAACGGAAGTTGGGAGTTGTTTTTCGGGTATCAAGAATTTTTGAGTTAGTTCCTTCAACTGCCTTTACAAACATTGAGGTGTTAGTAGCAATGCCGCTCATGCGCTGCATAAAGTTCAGAATGATTCTTTCGGCACGAAGAATGGATTTTACTTCCCCATAAATCTTGAAAGCAATATCTCCTTTCTTAATAGCTGTTCCATCTTGCAATATTTTTTCGAAACGCAATTCAATATCTACTCTTCCGCAAATCATTTCTGCCAGTTCGACTCCTGCTAAAATTCCTTCTGCCTTGCAAAGCAATTGTGCTGCTCCTGTTTTGTCGCCTTGAATGCAAGCCAAGGAAGAATGGTCACCCGTAGTGATTATCCCGTTGGCATCTACTATATCTTCGGCTAAGGCTTCGTCAATAAATTTTACAATGCTATAACTCATAAGGCGTGAAAATAGATTTTTGGGAAACAAAAAAGCGAGCCGTTGCCGACTCGCTTATATTTTGGTTTGAAATTACGATGGAGATTTTACTGCTCTTCAAATCGTATCTCCTGAATAATCAAAGTGCCGTTCGAAGTTTTTGCGTAAACGTAAGTGCGGTAGTTCCCCGCTGAAGTAGAAAGATTACCGATAAAATATTTCGAGCCTTCTGGCGATGTTCCTTCATGCGCTATCGCAAAACTCTTTGGTTGATGTGTGCTGAAAAAATTCTTCAATACCATTTCGCCCTGGCTCTTACTATACGAATTACCCGCATCTTTAACAGTTATTTCCACATTGCTCTGAAAGTTTGCCGAAAGGGCAGAAGCATTTCCAGTGCGTATGCTTGATGCAATTCCTTCAAAACTCTGTGCTTTTGCCTGATTGTTACTTAAAACAACTGTAACAAGGATTACAGCGAGCATTTTTAAAACATTCTTTTTCATAACTGAATTTTCGTAGGGTAGACTGTCGAATATCATGCCAATGGAAATACAAATCGTATGTTAAAAGTAAGAAACTCGAATAACTTTGCGCTCCATGACTAAAAAAGTTATCCTCATAATACTAGATGGCTGGGGACACGGACCCGACCCGAAACGCAGTGCAATTGCACAAGCAAAAACTCCTTTTGTTGATTCCCTTTACAAGAATTATCCAAACACTGAATTGACTACGCACAGCGAAGCTGTTGGTTTGCCCGATGGACAAATGGGAAACAGTGAGGTGGGGCATTTGAATATTGGTGCGGGAAGAATTGTGTATCAGGAGTTGCAGCGAATTAATGTAGCTATCAGGAACGGAGACTTGGCGAAGAACGAAAAGCTGCTTGATGCTATTCGTTATGCAAAGCAGAAAAATAAACCGCTTCATTTTATTGGCTTGGTTTCGGATGGTGGTGTGCATTCGCATATTAATCACCTGAAAGCATTGTGCGACATAGCAAAAGAGAATGGTTTGCAGAGCGATAAAGTTTTCATTCATGCATTTACCGATGGAAGAGATTGCGACCCTAAAAGCGGTTTGGGTTTTATCAATGAGTTGAATGAGCATTTGAAAAATTCTGTTGGAAGAGTTGCAAGTGTATGCGGAAGATATTATGCGATGGATAGAGATAATCGTTGGGAGCGTGTGAAACTGGCGTATGATTTATTGACCAAAGGAGTTGGTGAAAAAACAAACGATGCAGCCGCTGCCATTCAACAAAGTTACAGTGAAAATGTAACCGATGAATTTATTAAGCCGATTGTAGTGGAACAAAATTTTGCGCCAATTCAAGACGATGATGCCGTTGTGTGTTTTAATTTCAGAACTGACCGTTGTCGCGAAATAACCAAAGCATTAACACAAGAGGATTTTCCTGATTTTGGAATGAAAAAGCTGAACCTTCATTATACTACGATGACGATTTATGACCACTCATTTAAAGGTGTTGCCAATATTTTTTCGAACGATGATTTAACCATGACCTTGGGTGAAGTGCTGGAGCAAAACAACAAAACACAAGTTCGTGCAGCTGAAACAGAAAAGTATCCCCACGTTACTTTTTTCTTTAGCGGAGGAAGAGAAAAAGAATTTAAAGGAGAGAAACGGTTGATGGCTCCATCAGCTAAAGTTGCCACCTATGATTTGCAACCCGAGATGAGCGCGTTTCCACTTACAGAAATGATTCTCGAAGAAATTAAAACTAACCTTCCCGATTTTGTCTGCATTAATTTTGCAAACACCGATATGGTTGGTCACACCGGAGTTTTTTCTGCCGCCATAAAAGCTGCAGAAACAGTTGACAGTTGCGCGCAACGAATCAGTGAACTCGCTTTAGCCAACGATTACACCATTCTAATTACTGCCGACCATGGTAATGCCGATTACATGATTAATGATGACGGCTCTCCTAACACGGCACACACTATGAATCCTGTTCCTTTCTTTTTAATTGACAAGGATTTTAAGCCCGCATTGCATCAGGGTAAACTGGCAGATATTGCACCGACAATTTTGAAATTGATGGAGATTGAACAGCCGAAAGAAATGACGGGAGTGAGTTTGTTTTAGAGAATAGTTAGCATACGCACATAAAAAAAGCGAAGTGATTAACCACTTCGCTTTTTTTATGTTGTTCAGGAGTTAAAATTACTTGGTGGTAGTTTTTGCTCTAGTTTCTTTTTCTGCTTTTTGCTCAGCCTTAGCTACTTCAAATTTTTTGTTTTGCTCAGCAGTTAATAGTTTGCTCAATTGTGCATCGCGTTCGCTCTTTAAGGCATCCATTTTTTCTTCAAATACCTGTGCACCTAATGTAGTTTTTTGTGCTCTTAAAGCATCTTGCTTTTTAAAGAATTCGATGTAAAGATTGTTTACTGTACCAAATTGATTGCCTGTAAGACTAACGGCAGTATTGATTTTAGATACCATCTCTTTAGCTCTTACTTCTGGAAGTTTTTCAGTAGCTCCTGTTCTTGTTGTTTGTGCGGCTTGAGCGTTTACCATTCCCAAAAAAGATACTACTACAGCCATTGCGATGAATAATTTTTTCATGATTGTTTTATTTTTTGTGTGTTCGAAAGTAAAATAAATCTTTCTATTTCCAACCCTGGTTTATTGCAATTTTACTTTTTTAGCATGCATGCTAAATAGACGCATTAAAATACTCTCTTGCCCTTCGCCCGAATACACTAAAGCATTGCAATTACGTTATCGAATTCTTCGCGTGCCATTGGGTTTAGAATTTACTACCGATGAATTAGAAAAAGATAAACAGGATGTTCATTTAGGACTGTTTGAAAACGATAAAATACTTGCCTGTATTACACTAACCCGTAGCGAAAACAAACGAATGAAGATGCGTCAGGTGGCGGTGGAAGAAGCAGAACAAGGAAAAGGATTAGGCAGAAAATTATCAGCAGCAGGAGAGAAGTATGCTTTGGAAAACGGTTTTGAAATTATGTTTTGCAATGCCCGCAAAACGGCTGTGCCTTTTTATGAAAGCATGGGATACCAAATTGTAAGCGATGAGTTTGTCGAGGTGAACATTGCACATTATACCATGGAGAAGAAGCTAGTAGTCGATAACACCAACAAAAACTAAGGACCTTTCCATGATTGTTCTGTATCCAATGCTTATAGTAATGCTTGCCTTTGTAATTGGTTTAGGTGTTTTTGTGTATCGCATTTTTAAACGCGAGAGGAAGAAGAAGTAAAGGTTCAATTCAAAAGAATAAGCGAGCATTCACCCGCATAAACAGTCATTGTGCCATCCCAGGTACTTATGGTTGATTCAGCATGATAAGTATAAGTGCCTGAGGGCACTGTAAAATTTGCACAGCCGTTTGAACCACATGATGGCAAAGCTGCGGGATAGTATTGTGTAATGTAACTCTGTGCGTTGTTGAGGTAAACGGTTGTGAACTCGCGAGGGCTATCGAACCAAAACACTGCGCGACCAGTAAACTGACAGGTGCCGTTATCCATTGTAGCATAATACACCGGGTTGAAAATCGTAAGCACTGTTGGCTACGCTGTTTCGGTCAGCTGTTAATACAGGCGGAGTATTGGCATAAATATACCCCGAAGACGGAGTGCCGTTATTGCCGTTGCCGCTTTGGTCGTTGGCATTTCCGTTGAAAGGGAAATAAGCGATTAAACCGTTTGAAGGAATTTGTGCCAGTACGATTTGTGCTGCGAAGAGCAACACTGCGAGTGTAAATTTGTTTTTACTCACATTTCTGATTTTAAGAAAGATGAGTTCGTGAAACTTTGTTTTCATTTTGCTAAATGTTTTGTGTTATAAAATAATTACAGCGCAAACATGCAGCGGCACCACCCCCGTAAACGGGAATTAGTAAGAAACAGTAAAAACCAGGGAGCTTGGATTTTGCTTACAGCAACAAATTATAAATGCAAAATATGCCCTGCTGAAGCGTGGCAATTTCTTCATCTAACTTTTCGGGAAAGCGAAGTTTGCCTTCTTTCTTTTTTATCAGCTTGTCAATACAGTCAATATACTGGCGGTGGTAATTAAACTGCGGGCTTTTGTTTTCGGGTAAATGCAGAAACTTTAAATTCTTTTTGGCGAGTGAAGCAGCTAAGCGATAATCTTTTTGCAGATAGTAATAAAGTGTTTCGCTGAAACGAATCAGAATATTGCCGTAATGCGTTACCTCATTTTTTTTATAGCTGCGCATTTTATTTAGATACTCATAAGCCATTTCATAATCTTTCAAATGCAGCGACAGTATAAACTTGTTGTTCATCATATCAAACCGCACCGAGCGGTTAACACTCTCCTGCAAAAACGGTTGTAAATAAGTATCGAAAATGGTCTTTGCCTTTTGGGGCTGCGCATTACACAGGCAAACGAAAAAGTAATTACCTGCATGAAAGTTTGTTTTGACAAACTGTTCATTGCTCAACGCAAATGCCTTTTCATAAAAACTTTGTGCGCGGTCAAATTCATTCTTCTCCATATAGCCCGCACCGTTTTCGCAAAGAAATCTTCCGCGCAGCATATTGTTAGTTTCTACAGGAGCGTTTTCTAAAGCTTTCAATCCGTCTTCCTGTGCTTTAATAAAAAGCTCAATACTATTGCTGTAATACTTGTAGTAGTTGCCCAGTATAAAATGATAGTAAGCATGAACTCTAGAATTAGTAATGCTATCAAGTTTCTTGTTCCAGTTTTCTAAAACAGCCCATGCCTTTTTCTGATACGTTAGTTCATTGCCTGCGTTGAACTCGGCAATCATATCTCCGTAATGCGCAAACAAAGCTACGTATGCTTCGTGTTCAATAGTTTTGTTTTTTCCAAGAGCAGAAAGATATTTTTTGCCGTATTCGTGCGTTAGTTTCGAATTGTAATTAGGATGAAACATGCGTGAGAGGGTATCGAAAGCGGCACGATAAAAACTGATTTCCTGTGCCTTGTCTTTTTCTTTCAAAACATGGCGCTGCATAATTTTTAATTCATGCAATAGCAAGGCACTTTTACCACGAACTAAAATGGCGTTGAATATTTTTTTGTAATCATCACCAAACAACTGGAAGATGATTTTTTTAAGCAAGACCGAATTGATTTTATCGAAATGGCTTGGCGTGAGTTTTAATTTTGATGGAAGAGTAGCTTCATCAAAATTCTTCTGCGTGGCATGCACCGCATATTCATCGCGCAGCAATTCTTCTTTACCAATTAAATCTAACTGGCGAAACTGCTGCATCTCCTTTTCATCGAATGATTTTACAAGGTCGAGCAAATAACTCATGCGTATAAAAATAAGAAAACAGTAGAGGCAAAAACGCTAACAGAAGGTTATTCTATCTCTTCCAAATGGCTCTGGTCGCAGTTCAATTCAATTTCAAATTTGCCGCTGCTGTGCAGGTTTACTTTGTAAAGGCAAAGATTAACGTGGTGGAAATTATCCATTTCACTTAGCGGTGCGCCCGTAAGTGTACACATAAACGCGCGAATGAAACGCCCGTGGGTAGCAATCAAAATCTTGGAATGATGGGTGCTGAGTAAATGTTCAACAAAGCGTTTTTGCCTCTCCTGTAATTCAAAAGGACTTTCACCGGTGTTGGCAGGCTTTGCATGAATATCTCCTGCTTTCCATTTTGCGAGTAACTGCTGAAACTGTGTATCGCTTTCCATCGTTCCAATGGTACCTTCAAAATCGCCCCAGCTTATTTCATCAAGCTCTGAAAATATTTTGTGATCAATACCTTGCTTAATAAAAGGAGCGGCACTTTCCTGTGTGCGTATTAACGAAGAAGTGTAAACCACTTCAAAAGGAACATGCTTATACGCCTTATAAAATGCTTCTGCCTGCTGGCGTCCTTTGTGGTTGAGCGATAAATTAATTCCCTTGCCCTGCACTATTCCTTTAGCGTTGTGGTCGGTCTGTCCGTGGCGGATGATGTAAATCTCTTTCTTAATCATGATTATGTTGCGCATAAAAGTATAGTTTTGCGGCATACACAAAAGCCATTGAGTAAACACGCACCAGAATCCTTAGCGCATTTTTACAAATACTGCATCTCGCATTCGTTTCCGTTTGCCTTTTATCGTCTGCCCGGAACCGAGATTGTAAAAGTGCTGGCACAGCAAACCACTACTTTGCACAAACTAAAATCAGGCACCGATTATTCGAAGCGCGAAGGCTTTGTAGTAGCACCCTTTGTAGCCAATACAAAAGCAGCACCGTTTATTATTGAGCCCGAAATTTTTTGGAGCGAAAAATATTTGCCGCAGTTCGGTCCTGCCAAGCCGCATGTGTTTAAACATAAGAGCGATGATGATGACGATGAACCTGTAAAGGATACGCCTGAAAAGAAAGCGTATATGCAATTGGTAAACAGTATTCAAAAAAGTATTGAAGCAGGTAAGCATAAAAAAGTTGTTGCTGCACGAACTATTACAAAAAACAAACCTGAAGGATTTAATGACCTTGCGTTTTTTCGTGCGTTGTGCAAAAAATATCCTCGTGCTTTTATTTCGTTAGTTTATACAAAACAATATGGTTTGTGGATTGGTGCTTCGCCCGAAATTTTATTAGAACACAGTGGCGATGAATTTAAAACCTATTCGCTTGCAGGAACTAAAGCCAATACACCTGCCAACAAGCAAACGCCTTGGGGAAAGAAAGAGATTGAAGAACAGCAAATAGTTACCGAATATATTTCTGAGTGCCTGAAAAAAGTAATGAAGAAAACAGAAGTAACGCAAAAGACCGATACGATTGCTGCAGGAAATATTCTGCATTTGCGTACCACCTTTTCTTTTGAAGCCGAAACACCCGCTCGTTGGCAAAAACTGGTCGAAGAGTTACATCCTACCCCTGCAGTGGCAGGTTTACCTAAAGCAGCAGCACTAAAATTTATTGCCGCTAATGAAAAAGCTCCGCGGGGATTTTACTGTGGTTATTTAGGTCCTGTGAATATGGACTCGCAAATAAATCTTTATGTCAATCTGCGTTGTATGCAGGTGTTAGATAAAAAACTAACCCTTCATGTAGGTTGCGGTATTACCGCGCATTCAAAAGCCGAAGACGAATGGAAGGAAACCGAAATTAAAGCGCAAACGCTTTTAAGTGTGTTGTAAAAATTTAAGGTCTTATCTCACCAGCGTAATATTTCCCTTGCGGTCAATGTTTTTACCGTGAATATCTATAGCGTGTGCGTAGTAAACAAAAGTGCCCAGCTCCTGCACCTTGCCTTTGTAAGTTCCATCCCAACCGCGGCTCAAATCGTTGAGTTCAGCTAAGTCAGAAGAACTGTAAACCAGTTCTCCCCAACGGTTGTAGATTTTAATTTCAAACTCGGTAAGGTTCTGTCCGAAGATAGTGAAGTGGTCATTGTGTCCATCACCATTGGGTGTAAATGCCTGCGCAATTTTCAAATAGATTTCGCAATTGTGGCGGGTGATGAGAACGGTGTCAGATGCATTGCAGCCAATCGTATCAAAAGCAATAATTACAAACTCACCGCTGTCGTTACCTACGATTACAGGATTAAGATTGGCCGAGTAAGACTGACCGTCAACATAAGTCCAGCTATAGTTTTGTCCATCGGTAGTAGCAGGGAAGATGTATTCATCATCGTTACACAAAAGTGTATCGGGTCCTGCATAAACAAAAGGTGGTCTTCCTACTTTTATTAAAACATCATCCTGATTTTTGCAATTGAAACTATCGGTTACATACAAAGTATATTGAACAGTAACTAACGAAGTGAATACAGGATTCAGAATATTCGGATTATCAATGCCACTGGCAGGAATCCAAAGAACAGTATCGGCATTTGAAGTTCCTGAAAGATTAAACGGTGTGCCGGCACAGAAAGCAGAATCTAATCCTGCATCAGCGGTAGGTAAAGGATGAACCGTTACATCAACGGTATCGCGCTTACTGCAACCGTTGGTATCGGTAGCTATAAGTTGATACTGCACACTTTGATTGTAATTGAAAACAGGATTCGGAATCGTATCGTTGCTCAAGCCTGTAGAAGGAGTCCATGTAATATGTGTAATAGAAGAAGAGCCGTTCAGTTGTCGTGTTTCGCCTAAACACATAGCTGCATCGTTTCCTGCAGATACAGAAGGAACAGGTTTAAGAGTAACTAAGACTGTATCAAAATTCTTACAACCGCTGGTATCAAAAACAAGCACCGAGTAAACACTATCGGTAGTAGGGTTAGTGATAATAGTAGCGGTAGAATCGCCCGTGTTCCATAAATATTTTATTCCTGCTTTAGTGGTGTAGTAAATGCGCACGTTCAACACACGAGGTCCAATGAATGCACCAAACGGATAAGCATTCACAGTACCCTGAACAAAATCAATAACACCATCGGTTTTATAAACCGTTCCCTGTAAAGGTCCCTGACCGGGGCTGTATTGCATTTTTACGGGTGTAGGATTAGCGGTGGTTACATAGAATGCAAACGTGTCGTTAGCTGCAATAGATTTATTAACGCTGATAGGAAGCATGGTAAACTGCGATGCAGGTCGCGCAGTATCACCAAAATAAGAACCCATAAGATTCCACATTAAAGGTTGCTGCTCAAAGGTTCGGTAGCTTCCGTTTTTGCCGTAGATTTCTTCATGCACGGTTTGGGTGGTAGTCATGTACCGCACGGCAAACGACTCAATAGTTACATCGTAGTGTGCAATAATATTGAACATAGCTCCCTGATTTCCGGCAGTGGTGGTACTGTCTTTAGTGGTAAATACTTTATCAACGGGGTCTACCTGTGCGTTTATGTTTATAGGTTCTCCATTGCAGTTTGTTTTATCGGCACCCAAGTCAACGGCATAAAGTGTTCTTACATGCACGGTATACGTATTGCTGTCGCTTCCGCAATCGTTCAACGAGAAATTACTGATAGTAAAGGTTCCCACCGAATCAAAAATCATTAAAGCCTGGCTGTTCGATTCATCGAGCATCTGCACACCTTCAGGGGCATCCCAGTTGTAGTAAGTATCTTTGAGGTAACCTACTTTGAACGGAACGGTATCGCCTAAACAAATAGTGGTATCGCCTTTTATACTCACCGAAGGCACGGTGATAATTGCCAATGCTGCTCTATCGGAAAACGGACCGTAGCAACCGAAATTTATTTCGCGCACGGTAAAGAAGTAATCATCTACGTTAGCTCCTGTGAAATCAACGAGCAAAGGATTGTAAGCCCATATAAAAGGATTGCCGTTATTGATACCGCTGCATCCCCATTCGTAATCGGATGGCGGATGATTGAATGGATTTACATAAATAGGAACAATGCCTACGTTGCAGGCAACGCTATCGGGCAAAATAATTACCGGTGGAATAGTATCAGGCGCACCAATGGTTACGCGTATTACACTTCCGGTTTGGTTCCATGCCAAATTAGAGCAATCGCTCACCATGCGCATGTAGTAAGCACCGGGTGCTACAGGCAAAGAATCTTTTTCACTTGGCACACACAGCGTAAAATTACCGCCTGTGCTATCGTGATAAACACCCAGCCCACCGCTATTGACCAAACTAAAATCCATCATGCTTCGCAACTCAATCGTCCAGTCGTTGCAGGTATCGTAGTCGGCTTGATTTGTCCATTGATTGGGATGAATGACCAAGGGTTCACACAAATCGTAAGGACCCGAATGAATACAGAAATGAATATCGCTGTGATTGTTGGTGAGTTCATCGCAACGCACTAAACAAAAAGGACCAATCAAAGTGCCTATGGTGCTCGGATGATTTGAAACTACACGAATGTAATAACCGCAACCCGGTGGAACGCCCTGCGGAATAAGACCGCTAATGTTTCCCGGAGGGCCGCCATACGAAAGGTCGGAAGGTAAAGTGCCGAGTGTAAAAGGTGTGGCAAAACTTCCGTTGGTATCTGAAAGCTGTGCGGTATAAGTATTAGCTAAACTACCGGGACCAAAAACGCCAAACGAATAAAACTTCACATCTATTTCACTGAGAATACAAGCCGTGTCAATATCGGTCATTACGGGAGCGGCACTGGTAAAAATAGATTCGGGGCAATCCTGAATAATAAAGCATACCGATGCATTGGTGGTAATAAAAGGCGGTTCGGTTCTTACAATACGTATTCTGAAACACGAACCAGCACTGTCAGCCGGTACCTGAAAGCCGATGCCGCCCGAAGTGTCGGGTGCAAAAATACTGAACACACCACCATTAGCAGGGTTCGCAAAACTTCCGGTGTGGTCACTCATTTCAATACGGTAAGTGCCTTCGCAAAGCGGAGCGCTTAAAGCATAATTGATGATTAAGTAATCGCCCTGACAAACCGTGAGCGGACTGATAGACGTGATATCGAGTGAAACGGGATGATTGATATTATCGTAAGTGCCTACCGCAATAATATCGTCAATACCAAACGCTACATTCGATGCCACACCACTCGGTGGATTTACCCAACGAAAACCTAATTGAAGGTTCTGCACGTTTTCAAATGCAGGGTCCTGAATAATTTCGTATTTCCACTTCGACTGGTTGTAATATTTTGTTTGCCCTGTTTTTGTCCAAGGGCCTCCATCTTTTTTGTAATACACTTCGCCATAAGCATTGGTGTCGCCTTCGCTTACCCAAAAGAATGTAAACACCACATCGGTCATGCCGAGGGTGCAAAACGAATTGCCGAGAAAAGTAAATCTATCGCTGGCGTTGTTCGTATTCCAACTGCAATTGTTTACTACCGAAACCGAATCGTTAATGTGTAAGTAGTTGGAATAAGGCGCGTAATCTATCTGACTGCCTACGAGTGCCACACTGTCTTCGGAAGGGGTGTCGGGATAAACACCCGCACCATTGTAAATATTGTTGACCACCCAGTTATTACTGCCGGTGTTTGTTCCTACACCACCCGTAGCGAAATCGAAAGGGATGTTGCCGTCATCGAAAGTTACTTTGTGTAAAACAACTATCGGTTGCGCAAATGCAGTCGATGCCAGCACGAAGCAAATAAAGAGAGAATAAAATTTCTTCAACCTTTAGTGTTTAATTATTCGGTTACGATACAAAGAATTTTGTTCGAAATTTTCAGAAATAAATATAAACAAGTTATGGAAGCGTGCTTATGTTTTTTATTTCTCTATCACAAGTTTCTTAGTGGTTCTTCCGTTTTCGTTTTCAATAGTTACGAAGTAAATGCCGTTAGAGAAGTCCGATGTCGGAAGTCGGGTGTCGGATGTCCGAAGTTGAACAGCCGTCATTTTCTTGCCGGTGATGTCGTAAACTGTGAGGGTGCTGTTGAGCATTGTTTCATCAACGGTTATGGTAACGGAGTTGGTGGCAGGGTTGGGGGAGATGGAGAATTGCGCGCTTTCCCTAGCCGATTCTATAATTACATTGAATGCACATCCATTGGGATTAAAAAAACTGCAGAGTGGGACAGTATTAAGTGAAGGATTACTTAATGAATTCGATTCAGGGTAGTTAGGTAAGCAAGTAATACTTGTACTATAGAAATAGAACTCCGAAATTTTTTTTAGTTGTGGTAAACAGAGAAGATTGAGATTATTAGTGCATTCAAAAAAAAATAAAGAGTCTGGTAGTTCGGGCAAACCGCTTAATTGATTGCCACCACAACGGAGTTGAGTCAATGAATTAGGTAAGATCGGTAAACTGCTTAGTTGGTTATCTTCGCAATTAAGATTCATCAACAAATTGGGTAAAATTGGCAAACTGCTTAATTGGTTGTTATAGCAACTTAGCAATGTCAATGAATCGGGTAAGGAAGGTAAACTGCTTAGTTGATTACCATTACAACCAAGAAAAGTCAACGAATTGGGAAGTGTAGGTAAACTGCTAAGTTGGTTGCCTGTGCAATCAAGGTAAGTCAATGAATTGGGTAAGGTTGGTAAACTGTCGAAAAGGTTAACACTACATTGAAGATAAAATAGCAAATTTGGTAATGCAGGTAAACTGTTGAGTTGGTTGTTATAACAAGTCAGGCTAGTCAACGAATCAGGTAAGTCAGTTAAACTGTTGAGCAAGTTGACAGAACAATCAAGGACAGTTAACGAATTAGATAGAGCGGGTAAAATGCTTAGTTGATTTGCGGAGCAATTAAGGGTTTGCAAAGTATAAGGCAATAATGGAACGCTATCTAAGTGATTGTAAGAACAAATTAACACTTTAAGATTATCGAAGTATTGAATCCCGGTTAAATCTCTAATGCCTCTATAACCGCAATTAACGTTAGCCGCATTTACAATAGCAGAACAAGTTGTATCCATCTGCCAACCCAATGCATTACTTCCTTGCATACACGAAGTATAGCCATTTGTATCCAACCACGTTCCAAAATTACTATCCGGTATACTCACCCACTGCGCCTTTGAAACAACAAACATTAGACATAGGACACAAGACAATACAACAGTGCGGAGTAGATGTTTGTTCATAGTGTTTTATTTATTACTCCCTAAAAATACCTTCTCTTTTTCATTAAGAGAAATAAATTTTTCAAATGCACCGCAGAGCCTCCGCGAAGAAACGCGGGATGAAAGGCAGGAACAGTCGGTTTCGAGGCACAGGGAGATGATTTCAAGTCACGATGAGACTAAAGACTGTCACTGAGAGAGCAAAGACTGTCACTGAGCGAGTAAAGACTGTCACTGAGAGAGCAAAGACTGTCACTGAGCGAGTAAAGACTGTCACTGAGGGAGCAAAGACGGTCACAGGGAGAGCAAAGACTGTCACTGAGGGAGCAAAGACTGTCACTGAGAGAGTAAAGACTGTCACTGAGGGAGCAAAGATTGTAACTGGGAGAGCAAAGACTGTCACTAAGGGAGCAAAGACTGTCACCAAGAAATTTATTCGAAAGATTTAATCGGGAAAAACCGAGTGAAAGAGTGCAAAAACGAGAGAGGATACTGCGTTATGTGTTTGGATATTAACCTTCGACTAACAAATGCCAACTGTTATCCATTCCCCGCCTTTTAATATTTTTATACCGCTCAATAAAAGCGCAACCACACGAACATGAACGAAACTCCGGCTGCAACCAAACAAACTTATCCTGCACTTATTCTCCATCGCGGCAAAACCCATGCGGTTAAGCGGTTTCATCCGTGGGTGTTTTCGGGCGCGGTTAAAAGCAAAAACGGCAACCCCGACCAGGGCGATATTGTCGAAATATTTTCTGAAGATGGTGAGTTCCTCGGTATGGGGCACTTTGGCACCGGCAGTGTGAGCGCGCGCCTTTTCAGTTTTAAAAAGGTGAGCAACCTGCAGGATTTATGGCGCGAACGATTTAAAACCGCTTTTGCCCTGCGCAGAAGTTTGGGATTGACCGAGAGCAAAACCACCAACGCCTATCGTTTAATAAATGCCGAAGGTGACGGCATGCCCGGTTTGATTATAGACTGGTATAACGGCACTGCGGTTATACAATGCCACAGTAAAGGTATGAATGCCGAAAAAGAAAATTTTGTGCAGGTGCTCAAAGAAGGATATGCCGATAGATTAGTTGCGGTGTATGATAAAAGCGCGGCTACGCTTAATCATAAGTTTGAAGCGGAGAAAGCGGAAGATGAAACGCAGCAGGCAGCCATCAACGCTCAAAAATCTAATGACGGTTATTTATTCGGCAGCGAATCGGAAAAGATTGTTTTAGAAAACGGTCATCGCTTTAGTGTTGATTGGGCGCTTGGTCAAAAAACCGGTTTCTTCATTGACCAGCGCGATAACCGAAATTTGCTGGCGCGTTACGCGCAGGGCAAAACTGTCTTGAATACGTTTTGTTACTCGGGCGGTTTTTCGGTGTATGCGTTAAAGGCAGGAGCTACGCTCGTTCACTCGGTTGACAGCAGTGCCAAAGCCATTGACTGGACCAACGAAAATGTAAAACTCAATAGCACTACCGGCAGCCACGAAGCATTTGCTGCCGATGTGTTTGACTTTATAAAAGCATCAACTAATCAATACGACCTCATCGTGCTCGACCCGCCTGCATTTGCCAAAGCGCAGTCGGCACGCCACCATGCTATACAGGCATACACACGCTTGAATGCTGCGGCTTTCAAAAAGATTAAGCCCGGTGGAATTGTGTTTACCTTCTCTTGTTCGCAAGTGGTTAATCAGGAAATGTTCATTGGCGCGGTTACTTCTGCGGCTATTGAATCGGGCAGAAACATTCGTGTGCTGCACCACCTCACTCAACCTGCCGACCACCCCGTTAGCATTTTCAATCCCGAAGGGCTTTACCTCAAAGGATTGGTTTTGCATGTGGAGTAGACCAATCAATAGCGTTATGTCATGCTGAGCTTGTCGAAGCATTTCCTCTGAATACCCTTCGGCAGGCTCAGGGTGACAACTGTCTTTTCATAGCCCCCTCTAAAACTTCTCAAGTCTTCTATATTTGCCGCCCTTATGTATGAATTGATTAAGACATTTCCCGAACAATTGATTAAAGCCCTCGAAATAGGAGAGGGGGCTCGTTTTAATACCACCTTCAACACACCCATCAAGAATGTGGTAGTGGCGGGCTTAGGTGCTTCGGGCTTTGGCGGAAATATTCTGGCTGAACTTTTTCGTGAAGAGTTGCAAGTGCCGGTGGTGGTGAACAAAAGCTATTTCCTTCCTGCTTTTGTTGATTCGTCAACCCTGCTTGTTCTTTCTTCTTACTCGGGCAATACCGAAGAAACTATTTCGTGCGCAAAGCAGGCAATAGAAAAAGGATTGCGACCTATCTGCGTTACCTCAGGCGGTAAACTCGAAGCGTTTGCCAAACAAAACAATCTTGACCTTATTACTATTCCCGCGGGTTTTCCTCCGCGCACTTGTTTGGGTTACTCTACCATTCAGCTTTTCTTTATTGCTAATCACTTCGGTTTAATCAACGATTCGTTCAAAGCATCGGTGCGTAATGCTTCGGCATTGCTGCAAGCCGAACAGCAAACTATATTGGACGACACGGAGTTTCTTTCAGCAAAGCTCGCACGAAAAATAATTGTGCTTTACAGCGAAGATAAATACGAAAGCACTTTGCTGCGTTTGAAACAGCAAATCAACGAGAACTCAAAACTGCATTGCTGGTATAATGTAATACCGGAGATGAATCACAACGAGCTCGTGGGCTGGCGCGAAGAGAACGATATTATAGCGGTGCTTATTTTCAGAGCCGATGATGAATACGAAAGAAACACACACCGCATTCTTTTCAAGAAAGATGTTATTGAAGGTATTTCGAAAAACGTTTTTGAAATTCATGCCAAGGGTTCAAACAGTTTCGAAAAACATTTCTACTTCATTCACTTTGGCGACTGGCTTTCTTATCACCTGGCTGTGTTGCAGGGTTACGACCCCACCGAAATTGACGTGCTCAACAAACTGAAAGGGCACATGGGTGCTATTAAATAGTTAGAAGTCAGAGGTTGGAAGTCCGAAGTAAAAACCATTCACTTGTCACACGCCACCCGGCACCTGTTCCCTATGAAAAAAGAAATTGAAGAAGATGATGAACTAAGCATTGCCGCAACAGAAACCGGTGATGTGTTGGCGGAAGAGGTAAAGTTTACCGTTGATAAAGGACAAGGCGCCATTCGTATTGACAAATATATTCAGGCGCATCTGGGTAATAACGTCAGCCGAACAAAAATTCAAACTGCTGCAACAGCAGGAAGTATTTTCGTAAACGGCAAGCCCGTTAAATCGAATTACAAAATCCGTCCGCTCGATGAAGTGGTGCTGCTGCTTCCTAAACACGAACAGAACTACGATTTAGTTGCCGAAAATATTCCGCTCGATATTGTGTATGAAGATGATGACGTCATCGTCATCAACAAAGCGCCTGAAATAGTGGTGCATCCCGGCTTGGGAAATTATCGCGGCACATTAATCAATGCGGTGCTTTGGCATTTCAACAGTCTGCCGAAAGGGAAAGAAGAGTTTCGTCCGGGCTTGGTGCATCGTTTAGATAAAGGCACCAGCGGTTTAATTGTATTGGCAAAAACCGACCACGCGCTTTCGCATTTAGCTAAACAGTTTTTTCAGCGAACAACCAAAAGAAAATACCTCGCGCTCGTTTGGGGAAGTATGGAAAATGACGAAGGAACGGTGGAAGGACATATCGGTCGTCATTCGCGCGAGCGCATGCAGTTTGATGTTTTTCCTGATGGAGATTTTGGTAAACATGCCATTACACATTACAAAGTAGTGGAGCGTTTGAATTATGTAACACTCGTAGAATGCAAATTAGAAACGGGGCGCACACATCAAATTCGTGTGCACATGAAACACATAGGGCACACCTTGTTCAACGATGCGCGCTATGGTGGCGATAGAATTTTAAAAGGAACTATCTATTCCAAATACAAACAGTTTATCGAAAACTGTTTTGAGCTTTTACCACGTCAAGCGCTTCATGCGGCTACACTCGGTTTCGTTCATCCTGTTACAGGAAAAGAAATGTTTTTCGAATCACCTCTTCCTCCCGACTTTCAGGCAGTGGTAGATAAATGGAAGAGGTATTGGATAAGCCCGAATGCCGAAAATGAAAACTAAGAAGCAGACAAAAATCTTCTGCTTTTCATGATTTAGTTATTCCTCAGAGCCACTCACCACTCTGGTAAACCGGGTCTTGTATTTCAGCACACGTTGCTCGAAATAATGAAAGGAGATGTATGAAACACCCGTAGTAACTACAAATGGAAACACATAAGCAACCACATCGAACAGCAAACTGTTTTCAAAATTCGTATTGCTTATTTTCTTGAGTAATGTAAAGCAGGCTAAAATGATAAGCCAGTGGTAAACATAAAAGCCGTAAGAAATAGTTCCGAAAAAGTCGAGCAATTTGCTTTTCAAACCAATGATGGGTTTAGGATTGGTGGCTACGTTTACAATGATGAGGGCAAACAGTATGGAATAGAACTCATCATTAAAAGCATGAAGATGAAAACCGGAAAACCATAAAGCAAAAGTGCTGACGAAGATTACGACCTCCACTACAGGATGATAAATCAACCCCAGAACACTTTCTTTTTTTTGATGACACATCAGCGCGCAAATAGCGCCTAATGCCATTGAGTTTATTTTAAATCCGGCAAAGAAATCTCTGGCGGCTTTATGCATAGATGCCTGCTCGGGAGATTTTAAATAATGGATGAAAAGCCAATCCATAAAATGCGGCATTAATGACACGCCAACAAAAATTACAATCAACACGAACAACAGCTTCGTTTGAAACTTCTCAAGAATAGCGGGCCACAAAAAATAAAACTGTTCTTCCACACCTATCGACCACAAGTGGCTTGCCCCCGGCATTCCGCCAAACATCACTAAACTGAGATTGGGCAGAAAGAAAATGCATAACAAAAGTTTAGGTAGAAAATGAAAATCGTTTTTGCCGGGATATTCAGGAAAGAGCGCGGGGAAAATGAAAAATGAGAGTAACAACATCAGGTAGTAGATGGGCCATATCCGCAATATTCTGCGGATGTAAAACTTGGGTAAAGAAATATTCCGGAAACGGCTTTTCTCTTCCAGCAAAAGATAAGTGATTAAGAAACCGCTGAGCACAAAAAAGAGGATGACACCAAGATGACCCGAGGTGGTGGTGTAAAAAGGAATATCCATGTGGTTGCGCAAACCAAAATCCTGACGAAGCAACTCAACGTGACCTACAAAAACCGTAAACGCACCCATGGCTCTTAAAGAGTTTAATCCATGAAAAAAAACTTTACCGTCTTTCAAAGTAGAAACAGGATGAGAGGGTTAAAGAAAAAGTTTTCAAAACTATTTCTTTTTTCGGCTGAGCAAAGTTGCTCTTCATTTGCTTGAGCTCCTTTTTCTTAAATCGTCTATATTGCGATTATATATTCATCAGGCAAAACCTCTGGAAATATTTTTACAATAAAGTTATTCAACAAACTTCATAAGTAATGAAACACAACTACATCATCATTTACGCATTTTTTTTGTTTGCTGCCGGCTATTTAAATCAAGTAAAAGGTCAAGTGTGTCCATCGCAAATATTCAATGGCACAAGCACATTCTATTTCGCTACTAGTATAGGTAATTGCAGTTTCCCCATTCCTGATACACCTGCTATGACCGTAGCGCTCAATCCTTTTCAATACGACACCGCTGCTACATGCGGTGCATGTATTTTAGTTACCAGTGTCAAAGGAAGTGTGACACTTTCGGTAGAAGACAGATGTCCGAGTTGTGCCATAAACAATATGGACATAAGCGATGATGCAAAAGTTTTTCTTACCAATGTTGATACTCCGGTAAATGTTCAATGGCACTATACAGGCTGTCCGGTAACAGGTGGATTAAAATTTTATTTCAGCAGCGGTTCCAACCCTTTTTATACGGAAGTGCAAATAAGAAATCACCGCTATGCAGTTAAGAAAGTGGAATACGATAATGGCTCACAATTCGTTGAACTGCCTCGGGCTGATTACAATTATTTTATAGCTTCTCTTGGTTTAGGTAACGGACCTTATACTTTTCGTGTAACGGATGTACTCGATGATGTAATTACTGAATCAGGAATTCCCTTATTAACTGACTCAAATATTAACGGCACACAGCAGTTTCCTTTGTGTATTACCTCAAGTGTAGAAGAAGCACAGGAAAATTTAAACGCGCTGAAAATTTACAATAACCCTGCAAGTAACGGTCAAGTTATTTTGCAAAACGATAGTGACGCAGTTATTGTTTATAGTATTACAGACATTATAGGGCGACTGATACAAACCGGTAGAGTTGAATCTGCATCTAACCAAAGTGTAACCATTCAAACAGCAGGTATGTATTTGATTTCATATCCGCATCACCTCAAGAACATCACACACAAGATTATCGTGAATTGATTTAGTTCAATTGCGTTAAATCATTGAACAACTATATTTCCTCACAGGGCTTTTTATTTTAGCGCAAGTGAACTTTTTCACCATTCACTTATTTACTATTCTCTATAAATGGAATTGAACAAAACGTACGACCCCAAACTAACCGAAGACAAGTGGTATAAATACTGGCTTGATTTAAATTTATTTCATAGCGAACCCGATGAGCGCGAGCCGTTCACCATCGTCATTCCTCCGCCAAACGTTACCGGTGTGTTGCACATGGGGCACATGCTCAACAATACCATTCAGGATATCCTGATTCGCAAAGCGCGCATGGAAGGAAAGAATGCGTGCTGGGTTCCCGGAACTGATCATGCGAGTATTGCCACAGAAGCGAAGGTGGTGCAGATGCTTCGCGAACGCGGAATCAAGAAAAGTGATTTAAGCCGCGATGAGTTTTTGAAATACGCCTGGGAGTGGAAAGAAAAATACGGAGGTATCATACTCGAGCAGTTGAAGAAACTCGGTGCAAGTTGCGATTGGCAGCGCACGCGTTTCACTATGGAAGAGAAGTTAAGTGATGCAGTAATCGAAGTCTTCATCGACCTCTACAAAAAAGGACTCATCTACCGCGGTCTGCGCATGATTAACTGGGACCCTTCGGCAAAAACTACTTTGAGCAACGAAGAAGTTTTGCATAGCGAAGAAAACAGTCAGCTATACTTTGTAAAGTATATGGTAAAGGGAAGCGATGAATTTATTGCTGTTGCTACCGTTCGCCCCGAAACTATTATGGGTGACGTAGCAGTCTGTGTAAACCCGAATGATGAACGTTACAAAAGTTTAGTTGGCAAAACGGTGATAGTTCCATTGGTAAATCGCGAAGTTGCGATAATAGCCGATGACTATGTAGATATAGAATTCGGAACCGGTGCATTAAAGATTACACCGGCACACGATGTAAATGATTACGAGATTGGAAAGAAATACAACTTACCCGTAATAGATTGTTTCAACGAAGACGGCACCATTGCCGAAGCCGCACAAATATTCATTGGCGAAGATAGATTCAAAGCGCGCAAACTTGCCGCTGAAAAATTAGAAGCCGATGGTTTGTTGATTAAGAAACAGGACTACTTAAACAAAGTAGGAAGAAGCGAAAGAACCAACGCTATCATAGAGCCGCGTTTGAGTTTACAGTGGTTCGTTGATATGAAGAAGTTCTTCGAAAAGAACCCGCAGGTATTGAACGATGTAATGAATGATGATTTGGTTTTCTATCCGTCAAAATTCAAGAACAGTTACAAGCACTGGATAGACAATGTGCGCGACTGGTGCATCAGTCGCCAGCTTTGGTGGGGGCAACGTATTCCTGCATGGTATGATGGCGAAGGAAATTTAGTTGCTGTTGCAAAAACAGAAGCGGAAGCCATTCAGCAATCAGCACTCAAAATTCAGCATTTAAAACAGGATGAAGATGTTCTCGATACTTGGTTCTCTTCATGGCTCTGGCCAATCTCTGTTTTTGATGGATTTGAAAATCCGAACAACAAAGACATTAACTACTACTACCCGACCAACGACTTAGTAACTGCACCCGAGATTATGTTCTTCTGGGTCATGCGTATGATTATGGCTGGCTACGAATGGCGCGGAGAGAAGCCGTTCAAGAATGTTTACTACACCGGTATAGTTCGAGATAAACAGCGCAGAAAAATGAGCAAGTCCCTCGGCAACTCACCAGACCCGTTGGATTTAATTGAACAATACGGAGCCGATGGAGTTCGCTTAGGGATGTTGTTATGCTCACCGGCAGGTAACGATATTTTATTTGATGAGAAACTATGTGAGCAAGGAAGAAACTTCAGTAACAAACTCTGGAACGCTTTGCGTTTGGTAAAAGGCTGGGAAGTTTATGAAGGCGAAAACAAAGACAACAAAGTAGCCATCGAATGGCTCGAAAGCAAAATCAACAAAACCATTCTTGAGTTGGATTCCTCATACAAAGATTTCCGCTTAAGCGAAGCCCTGATGACTTTGTATAAACTGATTTGGGACGATTTCTGTTCGTGGTATCTCGAATTAATTAAGCCCGACTATCAAAAGCCGATTGATAAATATACGTACGATAAAACAGTTGAGTTGTTTGAAACGCTGCTGAAATTACTGCATCCGGTAATGCCATTTGTTACCGAAGAAATCTGGCACTTGCTTAACACAAGAGCTGAAGGCGCAAGCATCTGCATTGCGGAATATCCGAAAGCAGGAAAAGTAAACGATGCACTAATTGCACAAGCCGAACTCACTTTCGAAATCATCACTAACATCCGTGAGATACGCGCAAAAGCAAATAAGAAGAATACCGAAACGGTGGATGCTTTCTACAACGGAGCAGATGCAATCGTATTCAATTCATTCAACGAAAAGATTCTAAAACTTGCGCGTCTTGGCAAATTAGAAAACGTAAAGGAAGATGTAACCGGTTCAAAGACTTTCATTTCTAAAGGATATAAGTTCTTCATTATTACTGGTGAGGTCGCCAACGAAGGAGAGGAGCGCGAAAAGCTGTTGAAAGAATTGGAATACACTAAGGGTTTCCTCGCTTCAGTTGACAAGAAACTCTCCAATGAAAAATTTGTTTCTTCTGCACCTGCAAACGTTCTCGACAATGAAAAGAAGAAGCGTGACGATGCTCTTTCTAAAATTGCAATGCTCGAACAATCGCTTGCAAATTAAAATCATGTAGATGTTGTAACGCGGAAACTTAAACTTGTTACAAAGTTTCCGAATCCCTTTGCTGTCGTGCCTTTGGCGGAAACTACGCACTGTTTTTTTCTTGCATAAAATTTTGTTTTGGTTATTGAACGTATATATTCGTCATCCCAAAACAACCCACACATGAATGATATTTACACGCATCCGCGTTCGGCACAGCAGAAAAAGCAAATGCATTATTCTCCTAATCTGCTCAGCACAGTAAATAATTCAATAGACAACTGTAAGGTAGCAACCATCGAATATGAGTCGCATGAAAAGGGAGTTACTGTTCGCGAAGTGGAGCCAATGGCTATAGTATATAAAGACCGCAAACGTAATTTGGTGGCATGGTGCAGATTGAGAAACGACTACCGTGCGTTTCGCTTAGACCGTTTGAATTGTATTAAACTGAAACAGGAGGAATTTGCGCGCAGACAGGATTTTCAGATTGAAAATTTTCAGGATGATTCAGGAAATGTCGCAGACGAATACGAAGAAGAAAATTAAACTTTTACATACACTAACTAAGGAAAGAGCCGCCATTCGTGCGGCTTTTTTTATTGAATTTATTTTTGATTGAGTTTAAGTTTTTCATCAACAGGATAGTGTAAAACTCCATTTTAACTAAACCAAATAATTCTATATTGAACCCGCTAACCAAAACCCTTACTATGAACAAAAGAATTTTACTCAGCGCAATTTTCTTCTTCATTTCTGTGTGCATCTTTGCTCAGGACATTACCATAAACGGCAATGTGCAGGATGAAAAAAAGAGACCAATGCCCGGAGCCAATGTGCTCGTGAAAGGAACTACTGTTGGAACTACTACCGATGATGCAGGTAACTACACCCTCAAAGTTCCGAAAGATTCAAAGACACTAGTTGTAAGCTATCTTGGGTATGACAACAAGGAGTTTGAAATAAAAACCAATCAGGGAAATTATGTGCTCAATGTAGATTTGGCAACTACAGATGTTGGCTTAAATCAAGTGGTGGTTTCTGCTTCTAAAAAGAAAGAAAAAATTCTTGATGCTCCTGCTTCTATTTCCGTTATTGGTCAGGAAAAACTGGAACGCAATATTGTTACCACACCTGTGGAGCAATTAAAAACTACTCCGGGTGTTGATATTATGCGCACAGGTTTGGTGAGTAGTAACGTGGTGGTGCGGGGTTTCAACAATATCTTTTCAGGTTCGGTATTGAATGTGGTTGATAATCGCATTGGCTCGGTGCCTTCGTTGCGAATCAATGCATATCAGTTGGTTCCAACTAGTAGCTTAGATATGGAAAGAATAGAAGTAGTTCGTGGTCCTGCTTCGGCACTGTATGGGCCAAATGCTTCGAGTGGTGTGGTACATATTATGACCAAATCTCCTCTCGACCAGGAAAAGAAATTTATGACCACCATTGCTATGACGGGTGGTTTTACAGTGCTCGATAAATCACTTAAACAGTATAACAACGGCAAAACAATTTCCGGCAATATCATCAATCCTGAATTTCGTCATTCAGGAAAACTGTTTGATGGTAAGTTCGGGTATAAAATTTCGGGAAGTTATTTTCAGGGACAGGATTATCCTGTAATTGATTCGCGCGAACCATATGAAGGAGATAGCATGCTTTTCGGTTCGGCACATAATGGATTAGTGTTTTCACCTGATACGCTACAATCATTTACGCACGACTCAGCAGGTGTTACTTATCTTGATTCCGCTCATTTAGATATCAGAAGATTCCACAAAGATTTTTTTATCCGTAAATATTCAGCTGAAGGCCGTATTGATATTCGTCCCATTAAAGACCTTACTATTATAGT
>CANJRM010000017.1 GCA_947476645.1 Bacteroidota bacterium | reverse complement strand
TATAACATGAACTGATTTTTTTATTAAACTACTGAGTAATCTTTCCTTTAAATGTTTGCTGATACTGCTCCCACTGTTTTGTTTTATAGCTATTGGTGGCTACAAAATTTATAACAGTTTCAAATGTCTTTGGGTCTTGGTAGCCGGGAACAGGAAAAATTTGTTCCATCTTTTCATCCAGATAAACTCCCGTTGGATAACTCATTTGACCGCTTAATATTTCAGCAGCTAATTCATTGTAGCCGCGGTAGCCTTGCGCCACATACTTATATTCTTTCCCCTTAAAATTAATTACATCCTTTGTTTCGGCATCAAATTTTATGGCGTAAAAATTCTTGTTCACGTAACTGATAATTTCGGGATGAGTAAACGTAGTGGCATCCATTCGTTTGCACCAGCCGCACCAATCGGTGTAAACATCTACAAACACTTTACGCGGCTCTTTCTTTTGCGCTTCCTGCATTTCTGCCCAGGTCATCCACTTTAAAGGACCTCCGCCTTCGGCAGCAGGTTTTGGTGAAGGCGCAAAGGATAATGCAACAACAGCCACAATAAACGGAACTACAAACAATTTCTTCATTCTGTATTTTTTAGTGAAACGAAAGTAGCTAAAAACTTTGCGGCTAAAAACGCAAAAGATGTGAATAGAAATTATTTTCACGCGCATGAACTTAGAACAGGAATTAAAGCAGGCAACCATTCAAATTTTCAAAGAAGAATTCTGTGTAGAAATTTCTGCCGATGCAGTTACCCTGAATATTACCAAGAAGGAACACACAGGCGATTTCACCATTGTGGTTTTTCCGTTGATTAAGTTTTCGAAAAAATCGCCTGAGCAAACTGCCGAAATTCTTGGTGAGAAATTGAAAGCGAAAACAAATTTTGTTGCTGCTTATAATGTTATCAAAGGCTTTCTGAATCTCTCTTTCACCTCTGCTTATTGGTTGAATCGCTTACAGAAAATTTCAGCCAATAAATCTTACGGAACGTTTCCCGCTAACGGCAAAAAAGTAGTGCTCGAATATTGCGGACCAAATACAAACAAGCCATTGCACATTGGTCATGTGCGCAATATGTTTTTGGGATTTTCGATGAGCGAAATTTTGAAAGCCAATGGTTACGATGTAACCAAGGTGAATATTTACAACGACCGCGGTATTGCCATTTGTAAAAGTATGTTGGCCTATATCCGCTATGGAAATAATTCTACTCCGCAATCAACCGGCATTAAAGGCGACCATTTTGTGGGCGATTGGTATGTGAAGTGGAATGAAAAAGCCAAGGAAGAGTTAGAGAGTATCAATGCCGCTAAGACAGGTGATTTTGATGAAGACCAAAAACTAACCAACCTGTTTAAAGAAACACAGGAAATGCTTTTGAAGTGGGAAGCAGGCGATGCGGAAACAATAAAGTTGTGGAAGCAAATGAACGAATGGGTGTTTGAAGGATTTCAGCAAACATTCAATTTGCTGAGTGTAGATTTTCAGAAAGATTATTTCGAGAGTCAAACTTATATGCTCGGGAAAGATATTGTGGAAGAAGGGTTGAGGAAAAATGTTTTCAAGAAACGTGTTGATGGCGCAGTGATTATTGACTTGACTCCCGATGGCTTAGACGAAAAAGTTTTATTGAGGAGCGATGGTACTTCGGTTTATATTACTCAGGATTTAGCAACTGCCGAATTGCGCAACAAAGAATTCGGGATGGACAAAATGATTTATGTGGTGGCGAACGAGCAGGATTATCATTTCAAAGTTTTGAAACTGGCTTTACAGAAACTTGGTCACACATGGGCAGATGGTATTTATCATTTGAGTTACGCATTGGTAGAATCACCCACAGGAAGATTTAAAAGTCGTGAAGGGAAAACTGCTGATGCCGATGATTTGATTTCGGAAGTGTTGCACATAGCTGAAGAGAAAACAAAAGAGTTGGGCAAGACAGAAGGTTTTAGCGAAGAGCAAGCAGCAGAACTTTATCAAACCATTGGTTTGGGTGCGCTGAAATATTTTGTGCTGCGCGTTAATCCTTACAAGAAAATAATTTTCAATCCTGAAGAGAGCATTGATTTTCACGGACACACAGGGCCATTTGTTCAATATACTTATGCACGAGTTTCAGCTATTATGCGCAAAGCGCAGGATTTAGATGTTTCAGGATACACCAACCTGCAAACACTGAATGATGTGGAGCGTGAACTGATTATTCTTATAAGCGAATACGAGAATGTGGTGCGTGCAGCTGCTGAAAAATATGACCCGAGCGAAGTGGCGAATTATGTTTACACGCTTGCCAAAACTTACAACAAGTTCTATCATGACTTTCCGATTCTTAATGCCTCTACCGAAGAGGAGAAAAAATTAAGAGTTGCCCTTTCAGCACAAACAGGTTTGCTGATTAAAACCGGCATGAAACTGCTCGGCATTAACGTGCCCGATAAAATGTAATTGGAATATTCTTTCATTGGCTTTTTCGCTTCCGAAAAAATTTTACATTTGCGCCTCTTAAAAAAGAAGCCGCGTTCGTATAACGGTTAGTACGCCTCCCTTTCACGGAGGTAATAGGGGTTCGATTCCCCTACGCGGTACTTGCTAAATTAAAATCCTCCAATGAAATGGGGGGTTTTTTGTTTACGGGGGACAAGGGGGGGACAAAATCACTTCACTTGCTGAATATGTTTAGCCAAAATTCCTCGATTGAAACTTTGCTCTTTTTAGCCGAGGTAAGTTACAGCTACTAATTTTCCGAATTGATTAAACACTTGGTGAACCACTTGCTCCGGATGTCGCATTAAGCCGCCCCCCCCCAGCTATTAACCAAGATATTTTCCGCCAAAATCATCTTCTGCCTCTTTAAAGCTAAACTCCCTCATAGGTAAAACATAGCCTTCGCCATATAATATTAGTTCCTCTGATGGGCAACCTTGCTCTGGCGGCTATACATATGCATTGAGGCAAATAAGTGTTATTGTAACAGTAGATGCAGGGTATGGAGCGTTTACTGTTGCTTTTCAAGGAACACGCTAACAATGACGATTTGTGCTTTGAAATAGGTGTTATGTAAAATATCTCCGGATAGGTTTAAAAAATAAGTAGTTGTTGAATTAATTGCTTCTGACTATAGTCAGAAGCAATTCTTTTTTCCTGTCGGCAATAAATCTGATAATTCCTATTTACACGATATAATCTGAACCCTTTTAAGACCAAACAAACGTCCATTTATTTGATGCCTGAATTACAGGATTATTTGAATACAATATTTACATTTTCAACCATCTTCTCTTAACACTTGCCTCTTTGGTTTTTATTTCAGCTATATAAACTCCGGTAGCAAGTTCACTTATATCTATACTCTTGCTTTGCGGCTGTTTAGTTTGGCTTACCAGGCTACCGGTAGTGTTATAAATATTTACCTGCTCTATTAGCTGGTTTGAGGTCGCGGCGAGAAATGTTGTTAGCATGGAGGTAAGCAAGCCCATTGATTATCCCTGCGGCTAAGTCTTCGACTTCCGGTATTGTTAGGGCGCGCGTTTTAAGCAGATCGGCAAGTGTGCCACCATCGGCATATTCCATTACGGCTACCTGATAATTTAGTGTATTGCCGTGTATATCTTTAGTACCGGTACTTACTTCATAACTTTCATAATACTCAATCAGGTTAGGGTGTTTGAGTTTTTTAATTTTCTTAACCTCACTTTCGAGAGTATATTTTTCGCCTGGGGTGGCAGAAGCAATTTTAATAGCCACGAATTGTTCATCCTGAGTGTCCCAAGCTTTGTACACATCGCTAAACCCTCCCCTGCCAATTAAATCCGTAGGTGATTTATACTGGTAACGTTTTTGAAATGCTTCGAGAGTTACTTCCATAGCTATAATTACTTATTGATTTCATCCTTTACACATCTGCAAGGGAAACCATTCTTTCTATGAAGAAATGGACCTTCACCTATTGAGCCGAAGAATACGATATGCCCCAAAATTACAGAATCAGCAAATTGTTCAGTATCATCATCTTCAACCAAAGTAAAATCAGAGGTCCAATAAATTGCACTTCCACCCCCTGAAAATTTACTTTCCCAACAAAAACTATTATAATCAGCATCTTTAGCGAAATCCCCTTTGACCACAAAGTTATTATCGTCCGCTATGTTTCTCCAACCTAAAATTTTATTATTAAATAGCTTTTTACTCCATATGTTTTCCCCTGCAGAATTCCAGTCTTCCGATGTGGCTACGTGCCATCCTTTAGGACACAATCCTCTTT
This sequence comes from Bacteroidota bacterium, assembly GCA_947476645.1. Classification (GTDB taxonomy): domain Bacteria; phylum Bacteroidota; class Bacteroidia; order Chitinophagales; family LD1; genus Bog-950. Next base: position 41,998 of record CANJRM010000017.1, on the reverse strand, counting down.
TGTCGATTATTGCATAAAGGTTATATAAATAACCATAAGAATAATACTTATCGTTATTGTCAAATTTACAATAAGCCCCAATTTCAGCTGCACCCCAATCTTTATCTTTTTTAATATTGGGTATAGATTCTCCATTAGAATATTTTGTCGTTTTTAAATTTGAAGAAAACCAAATTTTATTATTGACTTTGATTGTTCCGTATTGGTTCCCGGCCATGTCTTTGACGATTTCATCATTCTTTTTTACGACACTCGGAATTTTCGTTTTCCTATCTACTTTTTTTTCGCTGTTATGGCAACTAAATAGTAGGATAAGGAAAACAAAAGCATATTTCTTGATATTCATATTCATATTTTAAAACGCAAGAAGTATAAATTTGCCTGCACTTATTATTCATAATGCGTCATATTCGCATACGATGTAAAGTTTAATAATAAGGATAAAAGTGGATGCTCTTTCAAAATATTTTGCTCAAGATTTCAGTTTTCTAATTAAGCTACTTTAGTTTCAATGCAATCTATCGCTTACACTTCCATCGGTTGTCGTCCAACCAATCAAGACAGCTACTATGCACAGGGAAGTCTTTTCATTGTTTGCGATGGCGTTGGCGGTTTACCTTATGGCGAAGTAGCTTCCAAATTAGCTTGCTCTTCAATTTCTGATTATTTCAAATCAAGCCCATCTGCTCTTTACAATGGCAACTATCTTAGTAAAGCACTTCAATACACAATCCAACAATTTCAGGAAACAGAAAACAGATATCCCGAACTAAAAAACATGGCAACTACGGTTGTCCTAATTGCTTTTGATTCAAATAGTGCAATCATTGCGTGGCTTGGCGACAGTCGCCTTTATCACATTCGTAACAATCAAATTCTTTTCGTTACCGAAGACCACTCGCTTGTAAATGATTTACGCAAACAAGGCAACACAGATGAAGAAGAACTAAAGAGCATTCGCAACTTCATCACCAATTCTCTGAGTACAAAAACTAAAGGCGATTTTTCTTTGCATAACATTTCAAAAAAGGAAATTCTAACAGGCGATTTCTTTTTCCTCTGCACCGATGGTGTTCTGGAAAATATCACTGAGGAAAAAATCAATGCTATCTTTTCACCCGAATTATCCTTAAACGAAATCAGAGCAAATCTTATAAATGATTGCGAAGGCAAAACAAACGACAATTTTACTTTTCAAATCATTCACACATAACACAAACTCATGAAATATTTTGCATTCGTATTAACCCTCTTCATTGCCTCTTGCAATTCAAACGGTAAAAACCAGCCCGATGAAGTAACAACCGGAAAAGCAAGTTGTAATTCACTACCATCTACTTTTGCATCATACGATGCAGCAGTTAGTGCTGTAGAAAGTGCCGATTTTGATTTTACCGATAAAGCAAATACAAGTAAAAGCAGTTGGATAAGAGCAGCTCGTTTTTATAGTTGCAATAGCGCTGATGGTTATTTCATCATTGAAACAGATAAAGGAAATTATCTTCATCAGGGCGTTCCAATTACAGTATGGGAATCATTCAAGGCGGCAGATTCCTTTGGTAGTTTCTACAACGCAAATATTAAACATCAATATCGCTTAGTGCTTAATTAAATTCCCACACGTTTAACCCTATGGAAGTATCTCTACAATCCTTTAAACAGCGTTTCACTTACGACCCGCAAAAAGATTTGCTCGGCAAAGGCGGCTTTGGTGAAGTTTACAAAGCGTATGATACCGAAGACCACATCTTCGTTGCCCTCAAAATCTCACAAGGCACAGCCGATGATAAATACAATATCATCAGCGAAATAAAACGCTTCAAAAAACTCAACCACCCCAACATTGTAAAACATATTGAAGCGTATGAAGTAAACACAGGAAGCAGTGATATACACGGCAAACCCATTGCATACCACGTAGGCATTTTAGAATATGCCGACAAAGGCACACTGGCCGACCTGCTCAAAAAAGGAACACCCGATTACCGCCTCATTGAAGATTTGGCAAAAGACATTATTGAAGGACTTGCCTACCTGCATAGCGAAAACATAATTCACCGCGACCTTAAACCCACCAACATTTTATTGTTTAGCGAGGGCGAAAAACTCCGTGCAAAGATTACTGACTTTGGAATTGCCAAACGCACAGATGCCACAGCCGCGAGCACCCAACTTGTCGGCACAGTAGAATACATGGCTCCCGAATTTTTCAGCACTGGCAACATTACCCCTGCAAGCGATTTATGGAGCGTAGGCGTTCTACTCCTCGAAGCCCTCACAGGCACTCACCCCTTTGGCAAAACCACGCAAGGTTTAAGCAACGAGCAAATCATAAACAACATACTGAACAAAGACCTTAGCACCGCCACACAAAACTTACACGCACCTTTCAACCAAATTATCACTCGTTGTCTTTTGCGCGAAACCAATCTTAGACCTCAATCGGCTAATGAGTTAAAGGGATTATTGCTGCGAGGCGGTGATGCTTTTTCAGAAAAAACTCAGGTGATAGGAAACATTCCTTCCAAAGTGAACAATAATAAATTTAGAACAAATTTTAAAAGATGGGGTATTGGTATAATTATTATGACAACATTCTTCCCGATTGTATTTTTTGTTTTTGTAAATAAAACTGTGACAAAACCTGACAATAGCAAAGCCTATAAAGTTAATATCAATACTTTGCCAGACAAACAAAATTTAGAGGGTAAGCCTTTATATAAACTCGATTACAAATTTGACCCGGTTTGCAATATGGATTTAAACGGCTACGCAGCATACACAACTAAAGTAGACCGATTCACACTTGGTTTTTGCAGCAAAGATTGTCAGCAAGAGTTCATCAACAATCCAACAGTCTACATTACAGCACTTGCGAAAGAGTTGTTTCCTGAAAACTGGCAATTAATTTCGGTGAATCCAGAGGTTCTGTATTACTATCTACCATCCAGTATTTCTTCAATAGATGGAACTACAAGAGTATCATTGAAGCACATAATTCTATCAAAGCAGAACCGTTCCAATCTTTCTGATTTGATAACCAAAGCTTCGGAGTCAAAAAACCTGTTTCTTCTTTTGCTACATTCGGAAGAATATCTTCAACCATCCGACTTTACCGTAACTACACTTGAATTTAATTGCAAAAAGAGAACGTTCAAGCTGTTAGCCTTTATTAAATACGATAGAAGTTCAAAAGTGATTGATTCAAATATGTCAATGGAAACAAAAGAGGGTAGCATAATGCCAAATACGATGTTTGAGAATATCTTTAAAACTATTTGCAAGTAGCATGACATACCAACACCGTTTCGTAATCTTTATTGATATTCTTGGCTTCAAAGAAATAATCAAAACAACAAACGACAACGAAGGCAACGATCTTACAATAAAAATTGATGCACTCAACTTATCTTCATCAGGGTGTTCCAATCGCTGTATGGCAATCATTCAAAGCAGCAGATTCTTTTGGCAGTTTCTATACTGCAAATATCAAACACCAGTATCGCTTAGTGCTTAATTAAATTCAATACGGTCACCCTATGGAAGTATCTCTACAATCATTCAAACAGCGGTTCACTTACAACCCGAAAAAAGATTTGCTCGGCACGGGCGGTTTCAGTCAGGTATATAAAGCATACGATAATGAAGATAAAATCTTCGTTGCCCTCAAAATTTATCAGGGCGACCCTACCAGCAAATACAACCTCATAAATGAGGTTAAGCGATTCAAAAAACTGCGTCATCCTAATATTGTAGAGCACATCGAAGCCTATGAAGTAAACACTGGCTCACAGGATATACACGGCAACCCTGTCCAATATCAGGTAGGCATTTTAGAATATGCAGATGGCGGCACTCTTGCTGACTTACTCAAAAAAGGCAAGCCCGAATACCGCTTGCTCGAAGACCTCGCTAAAGATATTGTCGAAGGTCTTGCCTATCTCCATACCAACAACATCATCCATCGCGACCTCAAGCCCAGCAACATTCTGCTTTTTAACGAATACGGAAAACTCCGGGCTAAGATTACCGACTTCGGCATTGCAAAAATTACCGATGCCACAGCCGCCAGCACTCAACTTGTAGGCACAGTCGAATACATGGCTCCCGAATTTTTTAAAACCGACAGCGCGGAGATTACCTACTCTGCTGATTTATGGAGCTTGGGCGTTATCCTTCTCGAAGCCATTACCGGCACACACCCTTTTGGCAAAACCGGTACTGGAAGTACCAGCGAGAAAATCATTCACAACATCCTTTTCGTTAATCCCGCAGAGGCAGAAAACTTTAGCTCAATGCCCGAGCCATTTAAAACTATTATCACTAACTGCCTCAGGCGCGAACCCAATCTGCGCCCAAATAGCGCAGCAGATTTAAAACATTATTTCAACCCTCAAGATGTTTTTAGCGAAAGAACACGAGTGATAATTCGACCTAAGATCGAAACTAAATCGCCAGATTGGTCAAAAAGGAAAAAAATACTTGTGGCTTTCGTTTCCTTATTTAGTATTGGCTTAATCGGATTTTTGATTTCTATCAATTTAGAAATTTTTAATCATCGCCCAGTGGAAACAATAAGTCAGGACGAATTGCCAACATTACCTAAAGGATATACCCCGGTTGTTTCAAGTGAAATAATAGCAACACCTCAAAATAAATTTGAGGCTGATGATACTACTCTCGCTGCTGCACCAAGTGAACCAGAAAAGCCTAACGTGAAACACAAGCTAAAAGATGAAGGCGGTGAAAAGTTCATCCCAGTGTCAGCTGAAAAAATTTCTCAGGTACATCTAATGTTAGGTGCTATAAGAAGCCACTTACCTTGTACCGTTGATTATACCAAATATTATAGCAAAGATTATGGCTCTAATCAAACCACTGCAAGCGACATAAGTTTTGATGGCAGATTTATACAATACTCGATCTATTCAACAGCCCTTTCTACTAATCATTACATTCAAAAAAAAATCGAAATCAATATACTAAAAATAGAGATAAGAAATATAGACGGTAACAGAGCTGAAATTGTATTCAATTCAGCAGATATTCTCACAATATGCAACGTTAGTGCGTCTGAATTTGAAACATTAAAAAATATAGTGGATGGGTTTTAGCCCATAGTCAAAAACCAAATAATGAAAACCTACAAAATCGGTCGCTATCCCGAAGCAGACATTGTTCTATCCCTTAACTTTTGCAGCCGAAACCATGCACTGCTTACTGTTACCGATAGTGGCAAAATTCTTTTACAGGATTATAGCAGCAACGGCACCACTGTAAACAGCAAAAAAATGAACAACCAAACCACTGAAATAAAATATGGCGATGAAGTCCTGTTTGGTGGTGTAGAAAATCTCGATTGGAACAAAATCGAAAAACCACAACCCTATGCTATCGCTCCAGGCAATGAAATTGATAACGCTCCAAACCCTGCTTTAATCTTCATCAAACAACACGCGCTCAAAACTTTTTTTGCTTTAGCAGTAATAGGCATATTGCTTCTTGCTTTCAATTTTCTTTCTAATCGCAATACCACCAAACCCGAACTTTCATTAAGTCCCACCGAAATTTATAACCGCTACAAAAATGCAGTAGCAATGGTCGAAGTAAAATACTTTATCCGAATCCACACAAAAGCAAACGATATTTACTTTGGTTTAAAACCAGACAAAGAAATCGGTTTCAATAAAGTAAAAAGCGAATTGCAGCCTCTTACTTCCGAAGGTAGTGCATTCTTCATTGATAGCAACGGAACTCTCATAACTAACCACCATGTAGTAGAACCTTGGCAGCACGACAATCTCAAAGACTATTTCTTTACCAAAATCAAACCGGCCATCAAGCGCACGCTACGCGAAAACGGTTGGGGTGAGGACGACCCTAAATTTTATGGCGAGTTAGAGGCGGCCTATATATATCCCAATGGCAAAACATTTTCTCCCGAAAACCGAATTGAATGTTACGTTCATAAAATTGCAGATAAAGAAGATATTGATTTGGCTTCACTTAAAATCAAATCACACCAACTGCCGCCAAATACTTCTGTTATTTCCCCAGTTGGAACAGAAACAGATGAAACAAAAATCCAGGTAAACACAGCTGCTTATGTTATTGGCTTCCCAATGGGCGATGCTCTTGCTGTGAACGAAGACAATGTTTTGAACTGTACATCTACACAAGGCAGTTTTACTCAAAATCCCGCAACATATTACATCCAGTTTTCTGCTGCCGTTGCATCAGGCGCAAGCGGCTCACCGGTTTTCAATCAGTTTGGTAAATTAGTAGCTGTAACCTACCTCGGCTCAAAAGAGCAAAGTTTCAATCGAGGGATTTTGGCGAAATATATTCAGCAGGTTAAGTAGAGTTCTTAATACTATTATATAATCTCTGCGGTGCTTCAATGTTATTACTAAACGGCTCGCTAAAAGTTAAAACTTTTAAGGTGTTATTTTTTTCTAAATGGCAGTGAGAAACGATGCACTTTCTTAATTTCAACAAATGAAAAAGGCAGGCTTATTACTGGCAATGGTATTGGCAATTTCTGCATTCGCTTTTATCAAACCAAGAATCTTCAAAAAGGCATTTTTAAAATTTCATACACTTACATGCAACTACCCAAAAATTAAAGCTGATAATAGCTCCCTATGGGGGATAGATATTTCTCATCATCAAGGAGATATTGAATGGGAAGAGTTCAAAAAATCAAAACCTTATTTCATATTTATTAAAGCGACCGAAGGCGCAAGTCATCGAGATTCGAGATATAAAGAGTATAAGAAAAAAGCACAAGATCAATCCATAATTGTAGGAGCGTATCATTTTTTCAATTATTGCACAAACGGCAAAGTGCAAGCCGACAATTTTATTGATTATGCTGACTTAACTAAAGGAAATTTACCGCCTGTTCTTGATGCTGAGTTCGAAAATAACATGCCCACTAAAGAAAAGGTGCAAAGAGAATTAATGGCATTTATTAAGCAAATAGAAAAGACCACAGGGGAAAAGCCAATCATTTATTGCGAAACCGATTATTATACCAAGTATTTAGAGCATGAACTAAATGGAAACTACCCTTTATGGATTTCTGATTTTTGGAGGGAGCCTACTTGCAATTATAAGTTCTGGCAGAAAACCGATAAATACATACACCCTGCCTTTAAAGGAACAGTTGACTACAACACTTTTAACGGAACCCTCGAAGAACTTAACAACTTAAAGATGAAGTAAAAGAGGTTATGCCGCATTTTATTAGTGCGCGTCAAAAATCAATTTGCTTTGTAAGTCCTTTGATTGCTATAATATTTCGAATAATCCTCCCCCAAATAATTCCGGAGAACATTTTATCCCCTAAACGCAGACTAACCTCCCCTGTATTTCGGGGTCAAAAAATAGGAGCATTATTTGGTGAGAAATATGGTTTCAGATTATATCGTTTTAGGAATTATCGCTTTCCCTGCTCTCCGTATTTGGGTATATCCTTGAATTCGTCTTCATCGAATATCTTCCGAATTTGATGATGCACGAATAAATAATGATTATCCAATGCGTACTTTAGATTAGTTGCCCATCCGATCGCTTTACCATTTTTGAAGGTGGTATATTTCATTCCGGAGCCAAAGCTTTCGTAGTAGGTGGCAATTTCAATACTACCATCTGTATTAGCATCAAGCTTGACTAAAATCCTTTCCGAGTTATCTATTTGCATTTATGAAAATTATAAGAAAGGCCGCACCTCCTGATGGCTGCAGATGCTTGCAGAAAATGAATTGTATGCGATTTTATTTTTTACGTGCACAATTGAACCTGAGAACGGGTTTTTATTCCAATTGTTTAATGTTTTTAGATTTGAACTAATATAGCGTTGGACATGCTTATGATAATAAAAAAAAGCCGAGTTGCCCCGGCTTAGATGTTTTCACAACGGAATAAATCCTTATTGTGATTTGCTTCAGAATGAGTAACAAAAATAAAAATAAAACCCCAATCATGAAAAAAGTTTTAGGATTAGACCTTGGCACCACCTCTATAGGATGGGCAATGGTAAATGAAGCAGAAAATGCAAATGAGAAATCAACTATCATTAAAATAGGTGTTCGCGTAAACCCGCTTACCACCGATGAGCAAACCAATTTCGAAAAAGGGAAGCCAATTTCATCCAATGCAGATAGAACTTTACAACGGGGCGCAAGAAGAAACCTGCAACGCTATAAACTAAGAAGAGAAAACCTCATAGAAGTATTAAAGAAGCATGGCTTTATTAACGATGAAACCTTGCTCTCAGAACAAGGCAATGCTTCCACCTTTAGAACTTACCAAAACCGCGCTAAAGCAGCTACTGCAGAAATAACCTTAGAAGATTTTGCCCGCACTTTATTAATGATAAATAAGAAGCGCGGTTACAAAAGCAGTCGTAAAGCAAAGAATGAAGATGAAGGGCAACTCATTGACGGAATGAAAATTGCCAAGCAGTTGTACGACAATAACCATACACCTGGTCAATTTGTTTTTGAATTACTAAGCAAAGGAGGCAAATACATTCCCGACTTCTACCGATCAGATTTACAAAACGAGTTTGATACTATCTGGAATTTTCAAAAACAATTTCATGCTTCGATCTTAACTAACGAAGCGAAAGAGTTGTTAAAAGGAATAAAGAAAAAAGCCACTGCCGATTACTTTACCAAGACCTTAAAAATAGATACCCCTGAACTTAAAGGCGATTTCAAAGAGAAACGCTTGCAGCGTTATGAACTAAGAAACAAAGCAATTAACCAACAATTAACCATAGGTGAAGTTGCCGAGGCTTTAATTGAAATCAATGGTCAAATAAGCGAATCAAGCGGCTACCTTGGTGCTATTAGCGACCGTAGTAAAGAACTATTCTTTAATAAACTTACCGTTGGGCAATACCTCTGGAAACAATTGGAAGAAAATCCGCACACACGCCTAAAAGGGCAAGTGTTTTACCGACAAGATTATTTAGATGAGTTCAACACCATTTACACAGAGCAAGCCAAGCATCACAAAGCACTTACCGAAGAACTAAAAACCGAACTGCGCGACATTATCATTTTTTATCAACGCAGATTAAAAACACAAAAGGGGCTTATTAGCTTTTGCGAGTTTGAAAACAAAAAGGTAGAAGCGGTAATTGCTGGTAAAACTAAAACTAAAGTAAGAGGTCTTAGAGTATGCCCTAAATCTTCTCTACTGTTTCAAGAGTTTAAGATTTGGCAAATACTGAACAACCTTGAAGTAACCAACAAAAAGACAGGCGAAAAAAGAGAACTGGATTTAGAAGAAAAACAACAACTTTTTGCAGAACTTAATGTGAAGGAAAAATTAAGTAAGCCCGAAGCATTAAAGCTGTTATTTAAAAAGCCGTCTGAATTAGACCTAAACTACAAAGAAATAGAAGGCAATAGAACCAATGCCGTCTTTTACGAAGCGTATAAAAAGATTGCTGAAATATCAGGTCATGATGCTATTGACTTTAGCAAGATGAACGCTGATGAAGAAAAGCAAACTATCAAAGAACTATTCACTGGGCTTGGCATCAATAACTCCGTGCTTGATTTCGATTCCTCAATTGAAGGCAACGAATTAGAGAAACAACCTCATTTTCAATTATGGCACTTGCTTTACTCATTTGAAGGTGATGACACCAACACAGGCGATGAAAATCTGATTAAACTACTCAAAACAAAGTTTGGTTTTGAACCGGAGTATGCCCGAATAATGGCTAACGTAAGTTTTCAAGATGATTACGGCAGTTTAAGTTCAAAAGCAATACGAAAAATATTACCGCATCTAAAAGATGGGCTTAAATACGATGTAGCTTGTGAGTATGCGGGCTACAATCACTCTCACTCTTTAACTGCCGAAGAACAGGCAGTTCGTGTATTAAAAAATAAGTTAGAAGTTCTGCCAAAGAACACCCTTCGCAATCCAGTTGTAGAAAAGATATTGAACCAAATGGTGAACGTGGTTAACGCTGCAATTGAAGAATATGGCAAGCCAGATGAAATTCGGGTTGAATTAGCGCGTGAATTAAAAAAGAGTGCAAAAGAGCGGCAGGAAGCAACCGAAAGCATGACCAAAGCAAAAGACAACCACGATAAATACCGCAAAATATTGCAGACAGAGTTTGGTTTACCAAACGTTAGCCGCAACGATATTATTCGCTATAAACTTTACTTAGAGTTAGAACACAACGGCTACAAAACACTTTACACCAATACCTACATAGCTCCAGATGAATTATTCTCCAAAAAATTCGACATTGAACATATTGTTGCCAAAGCAAAATTGTTCGATGATTCTTTTTCTAACAAAACCTTAGAACTAAAATCTGCCAACATTGAAAAAGCAGATAGAACCGCTATTGATTATGTAGCCGACAAGCAAGGTGCAGAAGGATTGACACAATACCAATCGCGCGTAGAAGATTTCTACAAGAATTTTAAAATCAGTAAAACCAAACACAAAAAGCTGTTGATGAAAGGAAATGAAATTCCTGATGGCTTTATTGAAAGAGAGTTACGCAACACACAATACATTGCAAAAAAAGCCAAGACAATGCTTGAAGAAGTTTTTCGCACTGTAACCACTACCACCGGTAGTGTTACCGATAAACTTAGGGAAGATTGGCAACTGGTAGACATTATGCAGGAACTTAGTTGGGATAAATACAATGGCTTAGGTTTAACTCATCAGTTTACTAACCGCGATGGGCAGGTTATTAAACGCATTACCGACTGGACCAAACGTAGCGACCATCGCCACCATGCTATGGATGCACTTACAGTTGCCTTTACTAAATACAGCCATGTTCAATACCTTAACAATCTTAATGCCCGCAGCGATAAAAGCAGCAGCATCTATGGCATAGAGCAGAAAGAATTATATCGCGATGAAAAAAACAAACTCCGTTTTAAAGCCCCCATGCCTTTAAACGAATTTAGAACCGAAGCCAAGAAAAATTTAGAAAACACCTTGGTTTCTTACAAAGCCAAAAATAAAGTAGTAACCAAAAACAACAATAAGTTTAAAACAGCCAGCGGCATAAAAACAAAAACAGAACTAACCCCGCGCGGGCAACTGCATTTAGAAACCGTGTATGGCAGCATTCAGCAATACGAAACAGATATAGTAAAAGTAGGAAGCAACTTCGATGCTGAAAAAATAAGTAAAGTGGCTAAAGAAAGCTATCGCATGGCGTTGCTCAATCGTTTAGCTCAATTTGAGAACGACCCTAAAAAAGCATTCACCGGCAAAAACAGTTTAGATAAAGCACCTCTTTACTTAGATAAAGAACAAACCCTAAAAGTTCCGGAGAAAGTAAAACTGGTTTGGTACAAACCAGTTTACACTATCCGTAAAGAAATAAACCCCGAACTAAATGTTGAGAAAGTGGTAGATGTAAATATCCGTAAACTATTACAGGCCCGTTTAGCTGAACATAAAGGCGATGCAAAAAAAGCATTCTCCAACCTTACCGATAATCCAATCTGGCTCAACAAAGAAAAAGGCGTTTGCATTAAACGTGTAACAATTACAGGAGCAAGCACAGCTGAACCTCTGCATGATAAAAAAGACAAAGATGGCAATCCAATATTAGATAACAACGGCAACACCATTCCTGTCGATTTTGTAAGCAACTCCGGCAACCACCATGTAGCTGTTTATAAAGACGAAAAAGGCAACCTGCAAGACGAAGTAATTTCATTTCACGAAGCCGTTACACGCGTTAATCAAAGGCTACCAATTATCAATAAAGACTATAAACAAAAAGAAGGTTGGCAGTTTCTATTTACCATGAAACAAAACGAATACTTCGTTTTTCCGAACGAAACAACAGGCTTTAACCCACATGAAATTGATTTGCTAAATCCCAATAATTACAATTTGATAAGCCCAAATTTATTTAGAGTTCAAACTATGTCTAAAAAGGTTTATGGTAATAACACAATCCGTGATTATCAATTCCGCCACCATTTAGAAACTGTAGTACAGCGTAAAAGTGCTGATGGCAAGCCGGTTGATGAAAAGTCACTTAAAGATATAATTTATAAGCAGTATAAAACTTTACCAGAGCTAAATAAAATGGTAAAAGTCCGCATCAACCATTTAGGCAAAATTGTTCAGGTAGGTGAATATTAAGGGCGATGATTAAACAAACCCTCTACTTCGGCAATCCGGCTCACCTGTACATGCGCAACCAACAGCTTTGCATCAGCATGAACAAAGCCAGCGAAACCGAAGATGAGAACAAGATAATCACCAAACACATTGAAGATATTGGGGTAATAGTGTTAGACAATCCGCAAATTACCCTTACTCACGCCCTCATCGAAACCCTCGTAGCCAACAACACCGTGCTAATCACCTGCGACAGTACCCACCTCCCTTCCGGCTTGTTGATGCCGCTTAGCGGCAACACCATTCAAAACGAACGCTTCCGCGCTCAGTTAGACGCCACCGAGCCGCTAAAGAAACAAGCATGGGCGCAAACAATTATTCAGAAAATTAAAAACCAGCAAGCAGTTTTACAAGGCTTTAAATTAGAAGCCACCTACCTTACCCCACTACATAAAAACGTAAAAAGTGGCGATAGTAATAATTGCGAAGCCACAGCCGCAGCCTTTTACTGGCAGCGTTTGTTTGCGCACATCCCGGACTTTACCCGTAAGCGCGAAGGCATACCGCCCAACAACTATTTGAATTATGGCTATGCGCTCCTTCGCGCCACTATGGCGCGTAGCCTCGTAGGTGCAGGTTTGTTACCCACCTTAGGCATACATCACCACAACCGCTACAACGCTTATTGCCTTTCCGATGATTTAATGGAACCTTACCGACCGTATGTAGACCAGGTGGTTTACAATCTTATAAAAGAACACGGCACTAATGAAGATATACCGAAAGAGGTAAAAACCATCCTGCTGAAAATACCGGCAATGGATGTAATGTTGGATGGCGAAAGAAGCCCGCTGATGAACGCAACCCAACGCACAGCCGTAAGTTTAGTAAAATGCTTTACCGGAGAACAACGCAAAATACTATACCCTGAAATGATATGAGCCTAAGCACCGAACGCCTAAACGCCTATAGAATTATGTGGACATTAGTAATGTACGACCTCCCCACCGAAACAAAAAAGGAACGTAAGGCAGCGCAAAAATTTCGTAAAGAACTTTTAGACGATGGCTTTAGCATGTTTCAGTTCAGCATGTATGTGCGCCACAGTGCCAGTGCCGAAAATGCAACCGTGCACCGTAACCGCGTAAAAACCAAACTACCTGCGCTGGGTAAAGTAGGTATACTTCAAATTACCGATATGCAGTTTGAGAAAATGGAACTGTTTTATGGCAGAAAACAACAGGAACTGCCCATCATACCCGAACAATTAGAGCTGTTTTGAAATTAAAAAACCAGACCTTAGTCTGGTTTTTTAATAGCTATCCCTCATTTTTTTTGAAGTAGATTTACAATGAAAACCTTGCTATTGCTACCTTTCAGCCAAGTCTGTTGGATAGCAATAAATCAAAGATACATTCTGAAAGCAAATCACAACACTTGGTTCGCAGCGGGTTTGAAGCACACAGTTGGATAGCAATAAATCAAAGATACATTCTGAAAGCAAATCACAACGCTTTGATATGTGCAAAAAACTCTTTCGCTGTTGGATAGCAATAAATCAAAGATACATTCTGAAAGCAAATCACAACACATTTAAAGACAACCACTTTATTGATGATGTTGGATAGCAATAAATCAAAGATACATTCTGAAAGCAAATCACAACAAAGAAGCTAAATCACTTTCAATGCAAGAGGTTGGATAGCAATAAATCAAAGATACATTCTGAAAGCAAATCACAACAGGTTCCGGCCTTTCTACTCAAACCATGATGTTGGATAGCAATAAATCAAAGATACATTCTGAAAGCAAATCACAACCCGTCAAGGGTTTTTTCTAAGAAAAGTTTAGTTGGATAGCAATAAATCAAAGATACATTCTGAAAGCAAATCACAACGCGATAGGGTTCGCCCCTGCGAAAAGATATTGTTGGATAGCAATAAATCAAAGATACATTCTGAAAGCAAATCACAACAACCGAGTGCTATTGGTGCAATATCCTTTGGTTGGATAGCAATAAATCAAAGATACATTCTGAAAGCAAATCACAACGGTCACGTAGCAACGCCCGATGAAATATTTCGTTGGATAGCAATAAATCAAAGATACATTCTGAAAGCAAATCACAACATGGTTCACCTTGTAATGTAACCTTTCCCCGTTGGATAGCAATAAATCAAAGATACATTCTGAAAGCAAATCACAACATCTCAATAACCGCATCATCAGGAATTATTGTTGGATAGCAATAAATCAAAGATACATTCTGAAAGCAAATCACAACATGTGTAATCGTGTCAAGTTTAAACGGCTTGTTGGATAGCAATAAATCAAAGATACATTCTGAAAGCAAATCACAACACTATTGTAAATGTTGAAAATGGCGTTACGGTTGGATAGCAATAAATCAAAGATACATTCTGAAAGCAAATCACAACTAATTCGCAAAAGGTCAAAACCTGATTTTGGTTGGATAGCAATAAATCAAAGATACATTCTGAAAGCAAATCACAACCGCTTAGAGGACTGGAAAGAATTTAACGATGTTGGATAGCAATAAATCAAAGATACATTCTGAAAGCAAATCACAACAGAGTCCACTACTAACACATCAGCAACTTTGTTGGATAGCAATAAATCAAAGATACATTCTGAAAGCAAATCACAACTAACTCATGGCAAATAAAATAGTGTTGGTGTTGGATAGCAATAAATCAAAGATACATTCTGAAAGCAAATCACAACTTGAACCTTGAGTTTGTTTTTTCTCAAGTAGTTGGATAGCAATAAATCAAAGATACATTCTGAAAGCAAATCACAACTGACAACCAGAGAAATTGTAAAAGAAGTGCGTTGGATAGCAATAAATCAAAGATACATTCTGAAAGCAAATCACAACACCTCCGCTGCATTACTGTAAAGCTCAACAGTTGGATAGCAATAAATCAAAGATACATTCTGAAAGCAAATCACAACTATTTCCTGGAAGGTAATGGACGAAGAAGAGTTGGATAGCAATAAATCAAAGATACATTCTGAAAGCAAATCACAACGTGAAGATGCCATTGAATTATTTTTTGATAGTTGGATAGCAATAAATCAAAGATACATTCTGAAAGCAAATCACAACTTCTTTTCAATCTCTCTTGTGGTGTGTTTGGTTGGATAGCAATAAATCAAAGATACATTCTGAAAGCAAATCACAACTATATTTGCGGCATGATTAGTAGAAGTAATGTTGGATAGCAATAAATCAAAGATACATTCTGAAAGCAAATCACAACTAATCAAATCTTCATGCTTTTTGAGATGTTGTTGGATAGCAATAAATCAAAGATACATTCTGAAAGCAAATCACAACTTACACCCTTGTTTCCCACCCACAAACATTTGTTGGATAGCAATAAATCAAAGATACATTCTGAAAGCAAATCACAACATAAAACAGAATCGGAAACATACGATGATAGTTGGATAGCAATAAATCAAAGATACATTCTGAAAGCAAATCACAACCCAGTGCCTGCAGTTGCTTTTATAGCTGCAGTTGGATAGCAATAAATCAAAGATACATTCTGAAAGCAAATCACAACATGTCGCAATGGATGGAGGATACTGTTAGTTGGATAGCAATAAATCAAAGATACATTCTGAAAGCAAATCACAACCTTCGCTGTCTGTTCCGATTACAATTTTTGTTGGATAGCAATAAATCAAAGATACATTCTGAAAGCAAATCACAACTTGCAACACAATCTCAAAGACAAGAACATAGTTGGATAGCAATAAATCAAAGATACATTCTGAAAGCAAATCACAACTGGCGCTTTGTGATAGTAAACTGCAGCACTGTTGGATAGCAATAAATCAAAGATACATTCTGAAAGCAAATCACAACTTATCAATTCTATCATGCAGAAAGCAACCTGTTGGATAGCAATAAATCAAAGATACATTCTGAAAGCAAATCACAACCACCGCTAAGAGTGAGTGCCAGTTCTTCAAGTTGGATAGCAATAAATCAAAGATACATTCTGAAAGCAAATCACAACAAACAGCGGTGACTGCAAAAGTTTTGCACTGTTGGATAGCAATAAATCAAAGATACATTCTGAAAGCAAATCACAACACCTGGACTTATCGCGCGGACCTGGAAAAGTTGGATAGCAATAAATCAAAGATACATTCTGAAAGCAAATCACAACCAGCGAGAAGGTTGGCTTTGAGAAAGTTTTGTTGGATAGCAATAAATCAAAGATACATTCTGAAAGCAAATCACAACTCGTAAAAGGCGTATTCGTAACCTTCGGGCGTTGGATAGCAATAAATCAAAGATACATTCTGAAAGCAAATCACAACTCTTTCTTGTAATGCTTCAAACTTAGAATAGTTGGATAGCAATAAATCAAAGATACATTCTGAAAGCAAATCACAACTTTTTCCCGCTTTTTTTAGCTGTCTTATTAGTTGGATAGCAATAAATCAAAGATACATTCTGAAAGCAAATCACAACAAAGAGGAAACAGGGAAGCAGAGGAGAAACGTTGGATAGCAATAAATCAAAGATACATTCTGAAAGCAAATCACAACATCACCAACGGTATCATGTCTAAATTCAACGTTGGATAGCAATAAATCAAAGATACATTCTGAAAGCAAATCACAACAATTAGTTTGCAATTGCATCATCGGAAACGTTGGATTTTCGAAATAAGTGTAATCAGCAAGTTGGTGTTTTTCATCGGGTACTAATCCAAATAAATACGGATGTTGATATGGATGCATATTTTTTGCAAAAAATACTTGCATACGCATGAATGCGGATTGAATATGCATGAAAGTGGATTGATACACATTGATGCACGTTAAAGCGCTTAGATGCGCTTATAGCTATATTTTACACTATAAATTTTACTGGGTTTCGCGCCATTCGGAAATTTCGATTACCTGCCTTTTAAGGCAGATAGTTCCCACGATAAGGCAACCGGTAAGAATTAAAATTGTAAACGCCTTGCTATTCACAATTTGTGAGAATGCTTCCCAATTCATTTGTTAGGTTTTTATTATTTGTTGCAATGTGTTTACAGATTCCGTTTCCTTTACATCGTTTTTTGCTTCCAGTTTTGGGGCAATATTTCGATTTTCAGAGTCAGCCATATAAACCCAAATAAAGTAACCACCGCCAACAAGAATTATAGCCCCTAATAACCAACTTACCATTTGCAGGTTATTATTTTCGGTAGTCAATGTTTCATTTTGACTTCTGAGCAATTTATTTGCTGCTTGTATTGAAAGGAGTTCTTCCGGCAGGTTTGGTAATACCTGCAGTGTTGTTAAGTCTATCATTTGGCTACTATTTTAATTTGGTCGTTTTCCAGGGAAAGCCACAGATAATTATACACCCCCCAATATAATACATCTTGAAATTTGTCGGTACCTGTATTTACATGAAAGGAAAACCCTTTACCTTGTAAAAACATTCTATGAAACGTTTTCACTTTTTCGTTTCCCATCAATTCTTTCAGTATTAAAAAATTTTTCCTGAGCGCATTATCCCAGGCCGATTTTTGGTCCCGGACTTTTGCTGCTTTCAGGTTATTAAAAAAGATTCGATTAGTCGGTGTTGCAAAACGCTGGCTCTTTTTCTTTGGCTGGAATTCCTGGCCTGTAAGTGGGTCTTTTCTTTTTTCTGCTATCATATTTTTAAATTTTATTCGAAGTTAACTGATGGCAATACGTATTACAAGCACATGAATACGGATGGGTGAAACTGGAACTGCCTGATTAAAATTGGTAACATTTATTTTTTGAGCTTGCTCATTTATCTAAATAATTTCCAGTCAAGTCTTAAGAGATAATCAGCAAGATCTAATCCATTGATTCTATCTTCTGCATCCGCTTTTTGCTCCAAGAGTTGTGAAATTTTAAAATGTGCTTCTGGAATTTTATGCGCAAATTGCTGAACTGCTTTGCTCCAAAGTTCAAATGCTCTACCCTCTTCAGATAGGTCTGGGAATAGATAAACTCTCCGGCCTCCCAATACTTTACATTTTTCATAATTCAAGCTTGATAAATTATACACGGCAAGCCATAGCATATCAGTTGTTTTTTCAGGAAAGCCAAAATATAGTGTGCCGATAATTGCTGTCTTTGGCGCTTCCACCAACGCCACCGGGTTATTAGGGTATTTATTTAGGAGATGTTCTCCAAATAGACAAGTGACTTTTTTTTCATTCTGCAAATATTCTGATAACCAGACTGGGAGAGGCTTACTATTCCCTTGATGATGCCTTTCAATTATGGAATGTAAAAAGTCCGTGTTGGTCGTATGAGTTGAGGTATCAAACTGCTTTACTTGTATAGCCCTGATGTTTTGATTTACATCAATAAAAGGAAATGTAACCGAACCGGTTCTACTTCCCTTGCAAATAGTTCCCAATTGATACAGACAAATTACATTCGAAACATCCTTTGCATCCATGGGGAAAGGAATGCGGTTCAATAAATTTTGAATGAACGTGTTCTGGTCCCACCCACGCATTGTTGCTTTTAATATTTCGGCCGGAATAAACACCGGTGGTCTGCTGCAAACCGGTTTTGAATTAAACGAAGCACCACTGGGTCTTTTGAATACCTGATCCTGCTCATTTAATTTTTTAATATATCCGTCTTTATACGGATTTAACCAATAACCGCATTTCATTTCCCGGTCGCAACGCCCATAACATTCAGGTAAATATTCTTGATTGGTAGTGTCAATATACCTCACAAAAGATTTTATTCTGCAGTTAGGGTTTGGGCAGATATATTTCTTACTGCATTTTTCTAATATGTAGCGATATTCCATTTTAATTTTATTGGTGGCACACATGGCACAATTGGCATTTCAAACGATTTAATTGTGTCTGAAATGCCATAAATGCCAAATGCGTTTTGATTAAAATTTTTTCTTGTAGTGCCCATGTTTCAAACGAGTGAATAACATTCCATGATCTAAAAATCTTTTAAAACTTCTTTCCGGAACGGGAAATTTAGATGCAACTACCAAACCCTCCTTGGTTGTAAAACATTCGGGTAGCTCTTCGTAAAGTTTGCGATTCAATTCTGGTAGCTGGTCAACGGGGTTAATTGAAGAAATTATATCATTCACTTTCTCTGCGGACTTTTTAAAATATTCAACAAGTGATAGCGCACCACTAACTGCCTCCTCCCCAACATCCACTTTTTCTGATTCTCCGCATGCCCATTTCAACATTTCAAGAATCAGAGCTAATCGTGGGGCGTATCGATCCATTTTTGAAATAGGGCCGCTTAACTCGTCATTCAGTTCAACGTTACACAGAGCTGTATTTATTTTTTGCCAATCGAACAACATCTTTTTGGCGGCTGGATTAAAACTTAATATTTCAGGATTCGGATTTAGGGTATCATCTAATCTCAATTCAAGTTCAAATAATTTATCAATAACACTTGACCATTGATTAATGATTGAAATATCTATTTCAGTTTCGGACCAAGATTCCTTTTTGCAGTCTTCCAGAATAGCAAAAAGAATACGGTCCATGAAACCATTTTTAGTTCTGCTGTCACGTGACAACTCAATTAGTAGGCCGGTTTGAATTGTGCCTGCAACCGGAACATAAGGGTGCGGTATGAAAATTGGCTCTCCTTTTTTCCTGTCAATGGTAATTGCTTCTCCGCTCCACGTGCTTAACCAAAATTCCATTTCACTTCCTTGACTATATCTATTGAAATTTTTAAACCATCCAGCTAATTCATCAATATGAACGGCTATCCCTCTTTTATTAAAGTGATGTTTATACGCCAATGCTTCGGGGGTGAAGTCTGATAAAATAATTTTTTTGTGAATTGGTTTTACCGGTTCATCCAATCCCTGTTCCTCTCTTTCCTTTTTTGACAAGACAATCGTCCGGTTAAATTCTCTCATAAGTCTTTCGTATTCCTGAAAACTTCTTTTGTCGCGTTCAATGATTGGTTTTAAGGCAAAATTTAGTGGATGACTTTTATTGGATCCTGGACGTCCTACCAACGTTAAGTATATCCCAGCATTTTCCCTGTGTCCTTTCCTAATTTCTACATGACAAGTATTTCCCACGGCAACTGAAGTAGCAAAGAGAATGGAGGATCCAATGAAGTCAACTGGGAAGTTTAAACTTTCATTAGTAGCCTTAATTATTTTTTGTATGGCTAAAGGAAATGCTTTCAAAGGAAATACATTGTCAGTTTCATTAGGCGTTTGAACCGGTTTGCCTATCAATTCATTGATGTGATTTTTGAATATTTCTGGTTTCGAAAGATCTCCGGTATTATCTGATATGTTATTTGTTTCCATGTTATTAAGATTTGAATTTTTTGTACATACTGTTCTGCTTATAGGGATACTATTTGGCAATAGAATTACACGTCCGAAATCTTTAATAGAAATCAGATTGTCTGAGATATTTTCTCAGTTTAAAAACGCAGTAGAAGTTGGAAATTTGGAAAGGAGGGAGTATGTTTGCTTTGCATTCGAAAACATACTGTCCCTGCCGCTACAACGCTGCGGGGATTTTCTTTTTTAGGGAGGAATTAGGATTCGTATGAAATAAATAGTTTTCATTATTTAGATTTTAACCAGGCCGTTACTTCGCTACGCAAAAAGTAAATGCCTTTCTTTTCTTTTTTATGGTAGGGCAATCCGTTTTTCAAGTCGCGGTAGGTAGAAGAATTCGACTGCTTCAGCACCAACGAAACTTCATCTACGTTCATTTTTTCAGGTAACTCTTGACTTTTTCCATTGCCCTTAACCACCACAAGTATTTCCTGGAGTAGTGCTATTATTTTTTCGAGGTAGTTCATATTCTATTTTTTTGAACTGCGTTTCTTTTTGCCCTTTAGGAAATCCTGCGACAGTTGTGTTATGGTCTGGGATAGCATTTGTGGGCCGCCATTTGCTCGCCATACCTTTAATTTCTTACGAGAAAATGTTATTGCACAACCTGGTGCAACCTGGTCGAATGGAATTCGGCCCTCGGAGCAGAGTTGGTACAGGTAGTTGACCTTATACCTGGTTTCTTTTGCGGCCTCAATAATGTCTATGGTATCTATTATATCAGGTTCCGGTTCTGTTTGTTGTAGCACGCGGAAGTTCTCTCTTATCTCTTCCGAAATAATAGGCTTTATAATTGGCGTGAGTAGCGCACGGAGAAAATCGGTAATCTGTGTTGTGTCTTGCATTTTGTCCTGTTTTATCAGGACGCAAAACTAAGCAGCGAAAATATTTTTCATTAGAATCAGCATGGACAAAAACAATTTGTCGGAGAAAAAAAACAATTTGTCGTTACTCTCCCCACATACGAGCTCTTTCAAAAGTTCTGTAGCCAAAACGGTACTTCTTTTGAACTATCTCTTCAGCCTGTTGAATAGTCATTTCAGGTTTTTTCATCAGTTCATTATAGTCGGTCATGTACATCCTGTATTTTTCTTTTGTTATATCGGATGGCTCTTTCTTAACTTTTTCTTTCACTCCATCTTTATTACCAATAGGTATCTTATTCTTGTCATGCTTGCATTTATCAAAATCTCGAAACAATCCCGGATGATTTTCTTGCAAATCATAAACTTTACTCAACAAGCCGGCATATAAGCCATTCAGGTGTATGTTATCTCTTGTTATGGGATTCTTTGCCGTTATCCAGAAAGACCAACCTTCATCACTACCAGCAGCATCTGAATGATACACTTTATGGTGTAATGATTCAACATAGGATAAGGCATTCTTGCCGTATAAAGTTTCAACATTTACTTCAAAATTTCGTTCAAAACGAAATAGACCAGCACGATAACCGCCTAAGTAGTAGGGCATAAAATCTGTGCCATCAAAGACGTTGATTTTATTTTTCTGATTGGTATATTTAATTCTTGTATTGGTCAATATATACGCAAGTTCTGGATTGAATATTTTACAACCCTCGTTGTAGATATATCCAGATTGATCGAACTGTAATTGTAGTTCTTTGAATAACTTATCCTCGCCTATTATTGCAATATCTTCATTGGTAAGTTCGAGAATTGTTTCGTTCTTCATAATTGAATATTTTTTCCCTTAATAAAGTTCAGGCAATTTTTTTATCGCTTTCAATTTTAATTTCCCAACAACTTTTACATATTTTTCTATTTCCCTAAGCCCTTTATGAGCCATTAGCACAGATGCAGATTTTAGGTCGGTCCCAGCAGCAATCAGATTGGTTCCAAACGAATGCCGTGCACAATGAAAGGTAAGATGCCTCTTTATTTCAGCTGCATTTGTCCAGTTTTTCAAACCTTTAGTAATTGTTGTGCTGCTCGGCAAATCAAACAGAGGGGCATCATCCTTTATTCTTTTTTCAAGCACTTTCATACAAGTCTTATTCAAAGGGTTCTGAAACTTAACCCCGTTCTTGGTACGCTGACCCCTGATATGCGGTTTACCATCAACTTCAATGATGTTTTTTCCGGTCATGGTTCGTAGAGTGGCACAGTCCAAACCTGTAAAATAGGAAAAAATGAAAGCCTCTTTTACCTCAGCTTGCTTGATCTGAAATTCATCCATCTTTCGTAGCTCTTTAATACTTATTACATCTTTAGAGATATCACTATCTCCTTTTTTTGCCGTTACATCGTCCCCATAATTTGTTTTCAGAAAACCTTTCTTATGCGCTTTCTTCACTGCATCTTTGAAGAAACGAAAATAACTCTATGGTGTATCTCCGTTAGTATTACTTACAAGGTGATCCCTGAAATCAATAACATAATCTTCATCTATCTCTCTGCACAAAACATCTCTACCATTATTGAAAGACTTAAATAATTTCAGGCAGGCTTCTCCTTTGCGGAAATCCTTTTTTTGGTATGCAACAACCAACTCTTCGAAATACTTGGTAAAATTTGTTGCGCTGTAATCTGTTGAATCAAATCCGTATTTATTTTTATTCAGTTGACTCTCAATTTCTGTTTTAACTTTCTCAGCTGTGTCCCAATTTGCTTTATCTTTCGTTAGAATTTTGTGTTGCTCTGGTCGTCCCTTTTTATCATATAGCATATTTCCTTTCGCATCCCGTATAGGTCGTGTATAGTCCTCGGAAACATAGATTTTCAAGTATTTTTTTCTGCGTTGACCATTTTCATAAACGTCAACAAAAAGATGAAATTTACCACCACTTAATTTTTTGGCTCTTAATTCTACCATGTTATTTATTGGTATATATGTAAAAAACGGGGGACAGTGCAGGGACAAAATTAGCCCAAAAGAACCGGAAAAGAAACAAAAAGGAACAATAAATTTTTTACAATAAAATAATTAATTGCCTCATAAAACACAATACAGGCTTATGTTTGGCAATGTTTCTTTCAAGTTTTGTAAAGAATATTGTATTCCCCTACGCGGTACCAAAAAATTGCAACTCCAGAGGGTTGCTTTTTTTTTAGTAAGAAATGGAGCTGTTCAGGAAGGTGTTTTGCTTTTGCTTTGTCGCGAATAATGATACTTTCAAAATTCGTAGAAACGTATTGACACGATTAAACTTTTGCTAACGATAAATTTTTACCCACAGAATGATTAGTGTAGGCGAAAAACAACTTACGCTGAATGATATTTCAAAAATCATTTACAGCGGAGAAAAAATTGAATTGAGTGCTGCTTTGCTTAAAAGGGCAGATGCGAACTTTCATTTCCTCAAAGACTTTGCATCGAACAAAGTTATTTACGGTATCAATACGGGCTTTGGTCCTATGGCGCAGTTTAAGATTGCGTACAGCGAACGTTTAACGCTTCAATACAATTTAATTCGCAGTCACGCTTCGGGTTCCGGAAAACCTATTGATGTTGTTTACGCAAAAGCAATGCTGGTTGACCGCCTTAACACATTTGCGCAATGCAAAAGCGGAGTGCATCCCGATTTATTGATTCTGATTAAGGAAATGATTAATCAGGATTTGATTCCTGTAATATATGAGCACGGTGGAGTGGGAGCGAGTGGAGATTTAGTGCAGTTAGCACATATGGCTTTAGCTTTAATAGGGGAAGGAGAGATTTGGCACGAAGGAAAAATTTATGATGCTACCGAGATTCTGCATAAACATAATCTCACTCCGTTTGCCATTCGCCTGCGCGAAGGTTTAGGATTGATGAACGGCACTTCGTGCATGACGGGAATTGGTTTGGTGAATTTGATTGCTGCAAAAAAATTATTGAACTGGTCAACTTTAATTTCGATTACCATCAATGAAATTTTTGAGTCATTCGATGACCATATTTCAGCGCCTCTTAATCAGGTAAAACTGCATACGGGGCAAAATAAGGTAGCAGAAGCTATGCGTAAAATTGTTGCTAAAAGCGAATTGATGCGCAACCGTCAGGAGCATTTATATACCGACACACCTGATACCCATTTTAAAGAAAAGGTGCAGGAGTATTACTCGCTGCGCTGTATGCCGCAAATTCTTGGACCTATCTACGACACTATAGCTTCGGCAGAAAAAGTTTTAGTGGATGAATTAAACTCGGTAAGCGATAACCCGGTGGTGGATGACGAGATTAAGAACGTTTACCACGGAGGAAATTTTCATGGTGACTATGTAGCCCTTGAAATGGATAAACTTAAAATTGCCATCACCAAACTCTCGATGCTTGCTGACAGACAATTGAATTATTTGCTCAACGATAAACTTAACGGCAAACTTCCCGCATTTATCAATACAGGCACTATAGGTCTCAACTTCGGTATTCAGGGCATTCAATATACAGCTACCTCTACAGTAGCCGAAAATCAAACGCTTTCAAACCCTGTTTACATACATAGCATTCCGAGCAATAACGATAACCAGGATATTGTAAGCATGGGAAGCAATGCAGCGCTTATGGCTGCCCGTGTTATCGAAAATACTTTTGAAGTTTTATCGGTACATGTGTTGGCGGTGGCAGAAGCTATTGATTGTTTGGACAAGGCCGATAAACTCTGTGCTAAATCAAAGGAGTTTTATGATGGAGTAAGAACTGTTTCGCCAAAAATTGAAATTGATTTGCCGAGTTACAAAATGCTTCGCGGTATAAAGCAGTATTTAAAAGACAATAATCCTGAAGTAATTTAAGAGATATGAAATACGCACTCGTTACCGGTGGTTCAAGGGGAATTGGCAGAGCAGTAAGTTTGAAATTAGCCGCACAGGGGTATTCTGTATTGGTGAATTTTCAGCGCAACGAAACAGAAGCTGATAAAACGGTTGCCCTGATAAAAGAAAATGGTGGCGATGCGAGTAACTTAAAATTTGATGTAGGCAGCAAAGAAGAAGTGGAAAAAGTTTTAGGCGGTTGGATTGAAGCCAATAAAGATAAGACCATTGAAGTACTCGTAAACAACGCGGGTATTCGCAAAGATTTTTTGCTGATTATGATGGCAGAAGCCGACTGGCACGATGTGCTTCGCACCAATCTTGATTCATTTTACTACATCACTAAGCTCCTTCTTCCCGGAATGATGTTCCAAAAATTTGGTCGCATTATTAATGTGGTTTCACTTTCGGGTATTAAAGGTTTGCCGGGGCAAACGAATTATGCGGCATCCAAAGCAGGAGTGATTGCCGCTTCCAAATCACTGGCGCAGGAAGTGGGAAGAAAAGGCGTTACAGTAAATTGTGTGGCTCCGGGTTTTATTAAAACAGAAATGACCGAAGGCATTGAAGAGTCGCAGTTCAGAAGTATAATTCCGGTGCAGCGTTTTGGCGAAGCCGATGAAGTAGCAGATACCGTAGTATTCCTCGCATCGAAAGGTGCATCGTATATAACAGGCGAAGTGATAAACGTGAACGGAGGGCTTTATACTTAATATTTAAGAAGGAAGATTTAATATTCAAAAGCCAACTCATTGTATTCAATCTTACATCTTCAATTTTAAATTTTCAATTACTTTCTCAAATGGAGCCAGCCAAGACGGTAAATATCATAGGTGCAGGCATTTCGGGTTTATCGCTCGGCTGTTACCTGCAAATGAACGGCTACGATACCCAGATTTTTGAGAAGCATAATATTCCCGGAGGGCTTTGCACCAGTTGGGAAAAAGCCGGTTATACCTTTGACGGCTGCGCGCACTGGATTCTCGGCTCTGATAAAGGAAGTTCGTTTTACAAATTGTGGAATGAGCTGATTGATGTAAAAGCGGTGGACTGGGTGAACCACGACATTCGCATGTTTATAGAGGTAAAGAATAAAGACAAATACGGCAGCAATACTTTTCGTTTCTACACCAACCTCGATAAACTTCAGGAATATTTAATTGACCTTGCCCCTGAAGATGAAGAAGCCATTCGCGATTTTATAAAACCGATGCGCGTAATTCAGAAGTTTGATATGCCGCCCATTATGGACCCGCTGCCGCTGATTCCATCTATTATCCGTAGTATAAAGATGGCGCGCTATGCCGAGTTTCTTTTTACGTTTTTGAAACTATGGGGCAAAACCAATTACACCTTTGCAGCAAAGCTGAAGAACCCGTTTTTGAAAGAAAGTTTTCAAATGCTGTATGACGGAGAAGAAGTAAACCTGCTGGTGATTTATTTTCCGATGGCGAGTTTCGATAAGAAGAGCGCGGGTTACCCGATGGGAGGTTCACTAAAATTTGCCGAGCGTTTTGAAAAAAGATATCTGGATTTAGGAGGAAAGATTCATTACCACACCCCCGTAAACAAAATAATTACCGAGAACGGAGTGGCAAAAGCGGTGCAGGTTCGTCATGGTAAAATTCATGAATCGGATTTAATTATTTCCTGTGCCGACTGGCACCTGACTGCCTTTGAATTGCTTGAAGGAAAGTTTGTGAACGATGAAATGATTGCGCTCAAAGAAGGCAGAAGTCTCGAAATATTTTTCTCGGTTATGCAGTTTTCGTATGGCATTAATAAAGACCTTTCGCATTTGCCGCATCTGGCGCGCTATCCTTTAGATGAGCCGCTGGTTTCGCCCGATGGCACCGAATACAACCGCATGGAGGTGCACATTTACAGTTACGATAAAACCATGGCGCCCGAAGGCAAGAGTTCGGTAGTGGTGAGTTTTTATACCAAACAGCGCGAGTTTTGGATTGACCACCGCAAACATAACCGTGCAGAATACCGCAGGGTAAAAGCTGCCTTTGCCGAAAAAGTAATTGAGCAACTCGATAAGCGCTTAGGCGGCATTAAAGAATTTATTGAGGTAGTAGATGTGGCTACACCCGCCACCACACTGCGCTATACCGGCAACTGGAAGGGAAGTGCGCAGGGCTTAATGGCGGGTAAAAACTTTCTGGCATCGGTGCCTATTAAGTTTACGTTTCCTGGCTTAAAGAATTTTTATTACGCCAGCCATTGGAACCGCCCCAGCGGTGGTTTGCCTATTGCTATTTTGAGCGGAAGAGAGTTGACGCAGAAAATATGTAAGGATGACGGGAAGAAGTTTAAAGTGCAGGAGAGAGAGAGACATTAGACACAAGACAATAGACAAGGCCGAAAATCGTATTGACAAACGCGAAAATGCATTTTACGTCCTCCGCAACGCATTTGACACGCCCGAAAATCACTTTTACATCTCTTCTGTCTCAGCAGGGTCTCCGCCTCGGGACCCTGCGTAAAACAAATTTGCCTTTTCAATTTTATTTAACTGCTTAATTCAGTTTATTTTTTGCAGAAAAAACCTGCTTAAATGCCGGTTTTCTTTGCTTCGATGTAGTTAAATTTTAACAAACGCGACTATTGAGCAACGATTGACAACGATAGAGCAACGATTGACAACGATAGAGCAACGATTGCAAACGTTAGAACAACGATTGAATACTTTAGAACAACGGTTAAATACGTTAGAGCAACGTTTGTTTACTATAGAGCAACGATTGCATACGTTAGAACAACGGATGCAAACGGTAGAACAACGATTTTCTGCTTCGGGGCTTTTAAAATAAAAACAAAGGGGTATGTTTTTGTAGTTATCCCCACGCTGTTCCAAGTCCTCCTCCCGTTGACTTGGAATTTTAAAATAAGAAGAAGTCTATGACTTCGGCATCTCCTCGCAGTCCATCAAATCATCCCCAATTTCCGCATCTTCTTACTAATTCGCTGCTTCCGCTTGCAATCAAACCTTCAAAAAATTATTATTGCGCTATGAACCGTGTGGTAATTACAGGATTAGGAATTTGGTCGTGCATTGGTAAAAATACCGATGAGGTGCGCGATTCGCTTTACCGCGGCAGGTCGGGCATTATCCTCGACCCTGCGCGTAAGGAGTTTGGTTACCGCTCGGGGCTTACCGGTGTTTGCGAAAAACCGCAGCTCAAAGGTTTGCTCGACAGGCGTTCGCGCGTTATGCTTTCAGAGCCCGGTGAGTATGCTTACATGGCAACCCTGCAGGCTTTGGCGCAGGCAAAAATGGACCAGGATTTTCTCGACCACCACGAAACCGGAATTATTTACGGCAACGACAGCACCGCGCAGGCAGTGGTGGAGAGCACCGATATTATGCGCGAAAAAAAGAACACGCAGTTTGCGGGCAGCGGTGCGGTGTTTCAAACCATGAACAGCACGGTGAACATGAACCTGGCTACTATTTTCAAGCTGAAGGGAATCAACTTTACCGTGAGTGCTGCATGTGCCAGTGGTTCACATTCCATAGGGCTTGGTTATTTTTTAATTCGTCACGGTTATCAGGACAGAGTGGTTTGTGGCGGTGCGCAGGAGCTCAATATTTTTTCGATGGGAACTTTCGATGCGCTCGCAGCATTTTCAGTTCGTGAAGATAAACCCACAAAGGCATCGAGACCGTTTGACAGAGACAGAGATGGTTTGATACCAAGTGGTGGAGCAGCTACGGTGATTATTGAATCGTTGGAGAGTGCGCAAAAACGCGGAGCAAATATTCTGGCAGAAGTAATTGGCTATGGCTTTTCTTCGAATGGCGGACATATTTCAAATCCTACGGTTGATGGTCCGGTGCGTTCGTTGATGATGTGTATGAAAGATGCCGATGTAAAACCTGATGACATTGATTACATCAACGCTCATGCAACCAGCACACCACAAGGCGATGCTAGTGAAGCGCAGGCAATAGCCGCAGTGTTTGGTGCGTATCAGCCGTTGGTGAGTTCTACCAAATCAATGACAGGACACGAGTGTTGGATGGCGGGAGCAAGCGAAATTGTTTATTCTTTGATGATGATGCAGAATAATTTTGTAGCACCGAATATCAATTTCGAAAATCCTGATGAGTATAGTGCGAAACTTAATATTGCTACAATAACCAAAGAGAAAAATATTGATGTGTTTTTATCCAATTCTTTCGGCTTCGGTGGCACTAACTCGTCACTGATTGTAAAAAAATGGAAGTAAATAAAACCCCACAAGTGCTATGACAAACGAAGAAGTAATTTCTAAAATCAACGAATTTCTGGTTGAGGAATTTGAAGTGGACGGAGCTACCATTACTCCTGATGCTACTTTAAAAGAGACCCTCGAACTCGATTCATTGGACTATGTTGACCTCGTTGTAATTATTGAAGGCAACTTCGGTATTAAAGTAAAGCAGGAAGACTTTACGAACATTCTCACCTTCCAGAATTTATACGATTACGTTATCAGCAAAAGAACGGGAGCGTAAATGGCAGAATGGAAAGGCAAGTCGCGCGGCAATACCCTCGGCTACGCCATCTTCATTTTTATTTTCAAAAATTTCGGTGTACGCCCCGCCTACTTCATTCTGTATTTTGTAGTGCTTTATTATTTCTTTTTTTCTCCCGAAACATCGAAGCACATTTATAACTACTTCCACCAGCGAATTGGTTACGGCAAACTGAAATCGTTTTTCAAAATCTACACCAGCTACTATCGCCTCGGTCAAATGCTCATTGATAAAATGATGATTATGTCGGGCATGGATAATCAATTTACTTCCGAATCTTTTGGTGCAGAAAATATGAAAGGCATTGTGAGTGGAAACAAAGGCGGAATTTTGCTGGGCGCACATTTAGGTAACTGGGAAATTGCAGGACACTTTCTGATGGGCTATGGCGACACAATTAATATTCTTGTGTTTGACCGCGAACATGAGCAGTTAAAAAATTATCTCAACAACGTAACAGGCGGAAGAAAATTCAAACTGATTGCTATCAAAGACGACCTCTCGCACATTTATGAAATTGGTGAAGCACTGGAGCGCAACGAAATAATTGCTACCACAGCCGACCGTTTTTTGCATGATGGCAAAACACGCTCGTTGAAATTCTTAGGTGAAGAAGCGCGTTTCCCGATTGGGATTTTTCAAATCATAAAAACTTTTCGTGCTAATTATTCGTTTGTGTATGGAGTAAAGCGAAGTGCTACTCATTATAACTTTTATTGTCGTCCGTATAGAACAGTTACCAAGGAAACCACGCTCGATATGATTATGGAAGATTATGTTCGCGACCTCGAAGGAATGGTGAAGGAGAATCCTGAGCAGTGGTTTAATTATTACGATTTCTGGAAAAAAGCATAAATGTCATTACCCGTTAGCGGACAAAATCTTATAGACCTTATTCCTCAGAAGCCACCTTTTGTTTTGGTGAGTACTTTGCATGAAGTCAGCGAGAATCATTCCATTACAAGTTTTGTTTTTGATGCAAACCATGTGTTATGTAACAATGGCAAACTGACCATAGCGGGATTGATGGAAAACATTGCACAAACTGCGGCCGCTAAAATGGGTTATGAATGCAATATGCTTGGCAAGAAAATTCCGATTGGTTTTATTGGCGATGTGCGCGACTTTAGTTTTACCAAATTACCTGAGGCAGGAGAGGAGATACAAACGGAAATCATTATTACTAATCAGATTTTTGATGTGAGTATTATCAGCGGCTCGGTAAAGTTGAATGGAGAAGAAATTGCGCACTGCAAAATGAAAATATTTGTAGAGCCCGAAACAAAACCTGTTGAACAAAAAGCATGAACAGCAAACACGCATCATCTTTATCGGCAGTAGCGCGAGTGGAAGTTCGTTTCAATGAATGTGACCCGTTGGGCATTGTGTGGCATGGCAACTACGTCAATTATTTTCAGGAAGGCAGAGAAGCATTCGGCAAAAAGTATAATCTCGATTATATGGAGATGTATCAAAAAGGATTTGCCACGCCTATTGTTCATCTCTCCACCGATTTCAAAAAAACATTGCAGTATAAAGATGTAGCGCTCGTAGAAACCACCATGCGGAATACACCCGCTGCGAAAGTGATTTTCGATTATGTGATTCGTTGCGAAAAAACAAACGATGTTATTTGCAAAGGAACAACAACCCAGGTTTTTGTTGAAAGCGAAACTATGAATTTGAGTTTAGTAATTCCCGAAGTATTTGTGAACTGGAAAAAACAAAACGGATTGTAATGGACGCTGTTTACATAGCTGCCGATAATATTTTTTCTCCACTCGGAATTACCACACAGGAAAATTTTGAGAAGGTGAAGAATGGCTTGTCTGCTATTCGTCAAATTGCAGATACATCGCTTTCACCCGAACCTTTTTATGCAAGTATGTTTGAGAGCATAACTACACAAGATAGTTTTACCCGCTTCGAAAGCATTTGCATTGCCTCCGTTCAAAATGCTTTAGCGCAAACTGAAATAAAACTTTCGGACGCTGATACTCTTTTTATTCTTTCTACCACAAAAGGTAATATTGAATTGATTGAAGGCAAAGAAGTTAATGAGGAAATAAGAAGCCGCGTTTCTCTTTTCAATACAGCAAAAATTATAGCGGAACGTTTTGGTTCGAAGAACAAACCGCTGGTGGTTTCTAATGCATGTATTTCAGGAGTGCTTTCGGTGGTTATTGCAAAACGGTTGTTGCAATCGGGTAAATACAAACATGCGGTTATCTGCGGAGCCGATGTGCTTTCAAAATTTGTCATCAGCGGTTTTCAATCGCTGAATGCCATGAGCAAAAATTCGTGTAAGCCATTCGATAAAAACCGCGATGGAATTAATTTAGGTGAATGTGCAGCCACCATTATCCTGACTACAGAAAAATCTCTTGCGAAAAATATTTTGGTGAATGGCGGAGCAAGCACCAATGATGCCAACCATATTTCGGGACCATCACGCACAGGTTTGGAATTGGCTTTTGCAGTAAACGAAGCAATGAAGGAAAGCAAAGCTGATGCAAACGATTTATCTTTCATCTCTGCACATGGTACAGCAACGTTATTCAACGATGAAATGGAAGCTAAAGCATTTTCAAGTGCATCGCTTTCGCAAATCCCATTGCACAGTATGAAAGGAAACTTCGGACATACACTCGGTGCAGCAGGAGTTTTGGAATCAATTTTTACTTACCAATCTTTGCTGGAGGAAGTGATACTGCCAAGCAAAAATTTTGAAACACTAGGTGTTTCAGAAAACATAAATGTGAGTAGTGGACTAACAAAGAGCAATAAAAACCATGCACTAAAAACAGCATCGGGATTTGGTGGCTGCAATGCTGCCGTTATATATTCGACCACGTAAAATTTCAAAAAATGAACACAGAAAAAGTTGACGTATTAGTGATAGGTGCAGGACCATCGGGAACTGTAGCTGCTTCTATCATCAACCAGGCGGGTTTCAAAGTAAAAATTGTAGAGAAGGAAAAATTTCCGCGCTTTGTAATTGGCGAAAGTTTGTTGCCCAGATGTATGGAAGCTCTGGACGATGCCGGTTTTCTTCCTGTGTTGAAAGCACAAGGATATCAGGAAAAATTCGGAGCAAAATTTACACAGGGCAGCGATGGAATAATGGATTTTAATTTCAGCGACCAGTTTACCAAAGGTTGGAGTTGGACATGGCAGGTGCCTCGCGCGCATTTTGATAATGTGCTGGCAACAGAGGTACAACGAATGGGAGTGGATGTGGCGTTCGAAACAACCGTTACTGCTATTCAATTTGATGGGACAAACTCCACTACTACTGTAGTAGAGAAAGATGGAACCGAGAAAAAAATTGAAGCGCGTTTTATTGTTGATGGTTCCGGTTACGGAAGAGTAATTCCTCGTTTATTTAAATTGGATAAGCCATCGAATCTTCCACCCCGCAAAACATTATTCACGCACATTCGCGATACACGCAGAGATGAATATGTAGAGCCTAATCGTATTTTGATTGTTGACCACAAACCCGGGGTGTGGGCCTGGTGTATTCCTTTTTCAAATGGAATTACCTCGTGTGGTTTTGTAAGTGAGCCCGGGTTCTTTGATGCTTTTCCGGGTGAGCCCGAAAAGCAATTGCGCGATATTATTGCGAGTGACTGGAGTATTGCGCCTCGCTTTAAAGACTGCGAATTTTTATTTGAGCCGCGCGTGTTGCAGGCATGGTCAGTAACAACCGATAAATTTTTTGGTGATGGTTTTGTGCTCACAGGAAATGTTACGGAGTTTCTTGACCCTGTGTTTTCATCAGGTGTTACGTTAGCTACCACTTCATCTCAAATAGCCAGCAAGTTAGTAGTTCGTCAACTCAATGGTGAAAAGGTTGATTGGCAAAAAGAATATACCGATGTAATGATGCAGGGAGTTGATACGTTTCGCTCATACGTAATGGGATGGTATGATGGCACTTTGCAAAAAATATTTTTTGCTGAAGAACGAAATGCCGAAGTGATTCAGCAAATCTGTTCAGTACTTGCAGGTTATGTATGGGATACTAATAATCCTTACGTAAAAAATCACAGTACTTATCTTAAGCGCATGGTGCGTTTGATTGCAGTTGGCAAGAAGTTGAAAGACTTAGAAGAAAATGAAATGGGAGAGGAGTAAACAAACACTAAGCGCGTTTGTCAGATTAATTCTCTTTCTCCAGTTTCTTTAATCTTTTTTCAATCGAAAAAAGAAACAGGAAAATGCATAGAAGAATAATCGTAAGCACACCTACAGGAACAAAAATTTTCAGATTGGAAGCAAAGAAACTGTTAGCTCCTGAATCGCCCTGAGCAAAAAGCAGGGAGCAAAATAAAGTGAGAATAGTAAGCGATGAAATTCGTTTCATGATTTCTGTTTTTTAGAAAGGAGTTGAATGCGGATAAGCACAGATAAAATCCAAAAGCCGAGTAAAATCCAACCGATAACTGCAGGATAGAAAAACATTCGGAGCGTGCTGTCTAAATCGTATTTGCTGAATGCAGGATTTCCACCGTTGCCGGGATGCATGGAGTCTGTAAGACGCGGCAAAACAAACACACACAGAATAAAAATCACAAAAGCAAAAATATTGTAGACGGCAGAAATGCGCGCGCGCTTAGCCGCATCTTCAAATGAACTGCGGAGAATTAAATAAGCGGCATAAAAAAACATAGCCACTAAAGCTGCCGCCATCTTTATATCTTCCAGCAATAGTTTGCGAATTACATCGCCCCACGAAACTCCGATATACCAGGTGTATTTTGCCCAAAGCAAACCCGTTAGATAACCGCAAGTGCCAAACAGCAGTGCTACAATTACACTTTGCTCAGCCAGTAAATCAGCTTCTTCTTTTCCGTTTACCAAATAGCGAATACTTGCAATGAACGAAGCAAACACCAGCATAGTCATCACAAACCACATAGGCACATGAAAGAACGTATTGCGAATAGTTTCGTATAAAATTTCGCGGTAAGGGAAGCAAACCAATTGATGATGATTGCTTTTGACTTCGGGTTCAGTATTAACCAATAACGATTTGAATGAAGTATCAGTTGAAGAGGATGCTACTAAAGTAATTGCATCGCGTAGCGCAAAGGTTCCGTCTAAATCATCATTCAGCACTACATCGAAATTAGATGGCTTGAAATTATTTTGCTGACTTGAACCTACTGCAAACTGTGCTTCGGCAGTAGTGTTACTTGTTACTTTAAAAGAAATAGGAGCGAAGTAGCTACTCTGATTTTTAAACCACAATTGAACTTTACCTGCTTGTGGCGAAAGAAAGTGAGCATGTGACGTATTGATTTGGAAAGTGTAAACTGAATCGGGATAAAAGCCAAGTGGAGAAACTTTTGTAATTCCCGGACCAAGCGGAACAAAAAAACTACCCGCTACTACATAAGTCAATAACACCACCGAAATCCATTTCCACCATGTGCTGTAAATCCATTTCATCGAGCTGCTTAAACGATTTATTTATGTGAATTCGTTACGGGTCAAACCTAAATGAATTTTCAAATAATCGGTAACCATTTTTATTTATCATTGCGAAAATTCCTGCATATCTGCCTATGAACTCGTGGTATCTTACTTTTCGAAATAACTGGAGCGAAGCACTCGAAGAAAAGAACTTCCTGATGCGCTTTACCATCAATGCAGTTGTTTGCACTTCGCTTTATATGGCGATGGTGCATTTCCTGGCATGGAATCGTTTAACACCCGGTGTAATTCTAAACGACCCTATTCAAAAGTTTTTTGTGCCGCGCGACTTCTCCACTATTATTTTCTCTATCACCTACTCGTGTGCAATTTTGTTTATCATCTACATTATTGCACGACCCCGCGATTTCTATTATGTAGCCCGCGCTTTTCTGGTTGTATTTTTATTGCGTGGAGTTTTTATTGTGCTTATTCCTCTTGTTCCGCCAACGGATACGGTTCCGCTTCACGATCCATTTCTTGATTTTTTGGTAGGAGAAAATAAAGACATTCTCAACGACCTTTTCTATTCAGGTCATATGGCTGACCTTTGTATTTTCTTTTTGTGTTGCAGAAGTGTTGCCTTGAAATCGTTTACCTTTCTTTCGGCTATTGCAGTAGCAATTATGCTCGTATGGCAACACGTTCATTATACAGCCGATGTAATAGGCGCTCCGTTTTTTGCTTACGTGTGCTATGCCCTTTTTGTAAAGGGTAAATGGCAGGAGTAGTCGATTTTCTTCTTAATCCTCTCTTTTTTCTTCCTTTTTCAAGCCAACGAGTCTTTCGTTGTTGCACTTTTCAAACACCCTTAAAAAGGTTACATGTTGTGTTGCTCAATCTGCCACTTGTTCGGCATGATTTCAACAAGTAAAGACTCGTAAAAACATATCTTATGGGTTGATTTTCAAGGGCAAAGTCCATACAAGTAAAACATTGTAATCGACAAGTGAAACCTTTTTACAATAGTGAGCGTAAACACACACATAGATTCAATTTTAAATCCCAAATCATGAAAAAAGTTTACATCATCATCGCAGCGCTTCTCACGATAGCTTCGGCAAATGCTAAGACTTATACTGTTGGTTCCGGTAAATGGACTGATGCAGCCGTTTGGGGCGGTGACTACGCGGGCTCTACCATTAAAGCAGAAGATGTAGTAGTAGTAACAGGGCAAATAACTTTAAACACGGCAATAACAGTAGAAGGAACATTAACAGTAGCGAAAGGAGCAGGAATGGTTGGGATGAAAGATATGCTGGTTTCTAAAGGAGGAACATTTGTAAACAACGGAAACACGGTGTTAAAGAGAATCATCAACGAAGGAACTATCAACAACAACTTGATTTTAGAAGCTATGATGGATATTGAGAACAGAGGCAATATTGCTAACAACAACAACGTAACTGCTGGAAACAATTTCAACAATATTTCTGGTGAAGTTGCCGGAAAAGGTGGAGCTTACTTTGTAAACAACAACGTTTCTTCTTCTTCTAAAGCAAAAATAGGTTCTGATGTTAGAATGTTTTACGCTAACTCAATCGAAAATCAGGCAACTGCTTCTTCGCCTTTCAACTTAGATGCTATCTTAAATGCAAACAGTGTGGTGTTGAGCGTTGTAAATCCAACTAAAATTGATGTTTCAATTTTCTCGGTAGAAAAAAGTAGCGATGGGAAGAACTACTCTTTACTTCAAATGGTTAACGTGAATAAGGCGGCTGATGTAGCAATG
Source organism: Bacteroidota bacterium (assembly GCA_947476645.1). GTDB lineage: Bacteria > Bacteroidota > Bacteroidia > Chitinophagales > LD1 > Bog-950. The sequence goes on along the minus strand of CANJRM010000017.1, from coordinate 4,967 downwards.
ACTTATACGGATACTCAAATCAACAGCAACCTGACTTACTACCGTGTAAAAGCAATCAATGCTGAAGGAAACGAAACTACTCTACCAATAGCTACCATAAACAGCGGTAACTTAGCAATGGCAAAATAATTTTAAGGATTAATGAACAAGCTAAAAGCGGGTCCCGTAAGACCCGCTTTGTTTATTTAGATTGTTTGCTGCGCATTTTAAAGCTCCATTCTATTCTGAACTTTGCTTCCACTTCACCACTGGCAGAAGTGCCCACACTGGTTGCAGTAAATGCCTGACCTTGTTGAGTCATAATTGCTCTTTCAATAGTTTCGTTAATGGCTTGTCCATCGTTACAAGTAAAGGTGGTAATGCCCGTTGCTTTTTTTACAAAATCAGCTTCGAGGTGAGTAACCAGCATCGAAACCGATGGTTGAGAATTATTAGTCATCATCATGCCTAACATTCCTGTGCTCATTTCAGCAGCCATTGAAAGCACCGCGAAATAAGTAGAGCGAAAAGGATTTTGATTTACCCAACGATAAGGAACATTGATTTGGCACTGGTTGGCATCAACCGATTTTACTTTTAATCCCGCAATAAAACCCATCGGCAATCTGCCCGCCAAAAATATTTCGAACGCTAAAACATTGTTCAACATTTTCAATGTTTTCGGGTCTTCCTTCTTTCTCCATTCGCGGTATTGTTCGAGTAATTCTGTGTTTGTCATTGCCTTTTGTGTTTATAATTTCCGAATCAAATCTATCAATGTTTCGTTCATGGTATTTTTTGCTTTTTCAAAATCAATATCACCAGAAACAAGATTTCTTTCTATGAAACACAACTGATAAAAGCTTTGCTTTTCGAATAAGCAGGTATAAACAAAACCAAGTCCGTCACCCGTTTCACAATCGGCTTTGTATTTTCCTTTCCGAAGTTGAAACGTGTTGGTATCGGCATAATTATTCACTGTAACGCCCACTGCTTTTTTGAACGAAGCAAAAACATTCATGTAAGCATTGGTCATATTGATAAAGCCACCACGAACCTGCGGCTCGTCAGTTGCTTTAAGCAAACCGAAATCATAGTGGTCTTTCCATTCTGCATTTTCAAGCATTCCGAAATCACCGGGTTTCTCATTGATGATATTGAGCACACGACCAACAGGAAATTCTTCTTTGTAAGAATTTCCGAAAGAAAGCTTTAATGCCAGATGATATTTCTGCTGCAATAAAACCTTTGTGAGTTTATAAGTGGTTTGATAAATACCAACTCCCGTTTCTAAAATATCTACTTCATGATGAAGAATTTTTGCAGACGACAAAAAGCTGAGCGGTGAATTCTTTTCCGGATTAATTCCAAAATGCTTTAAGCAAGATACAATATCGTTAAGAGAAGAAACACAGAGAAGTAATTTCATTACGGTTAACTATTGATTGCTTCGAGTAAGAACTTATTCATTTTCATTCCTGCTTTGAAATACGAGAGCAGAATAGTATCGAGTTTATCGCTGAGAATTTCTTTTCGTGTAAGTAAACTGTGATACCAGAATTGTTTGTTGGCTATGTACGGCTGTGTTTTTTCAAACTTTTTGTATTCAGCGGGAAGCACTTTGTTTTTATCTCCATCAAGCTTGCCGTATTTTTTTTTAAAGCTTTTCTCGTTCAGTATTTTTTTGAAACCGCCATTGTTGTAATAAATCTCCTGACGAATTTTAGCCAAATGCTCTTTACTCACTTCGTACTTTCCACCGCCTACTAAAATTTCTTTTGAGCCGATATGAATATAGAAGCCGGGGAAATCAATATCCTGCGTTCCTTTGCGACTAAAAACAGCTGCCACGTTATTTTTATAAGGCGATTTATCTTTTGCGAAACGAATGTCGCGGTTAATGCGGAAGATAGCTTTGTGTACCTGTTGGTTGAGTTCAGGAATTTCTTTTGAAAGTTTTGCCGTTAAATCTTCTACCAATTTTTTGAAGGGTTGCTTCACATCGCTTTCATAACGATGTCGATTTTCATCGAACCATTCTTTGTTGTTATTTTTCGAAAGTTCATCGAGGAATTTAAAAAATGCGGGAGAGAAATATTTCATAACCGTTTCAAAATTTAGAATGCAATAATATCAGAAATGCATAAGTTTTTAGGACACTATCTTTTGTCATGCTGAGTTTGTCCAAGCACGAAACATAAGCAACAAATTCTATTTTAGCATCATGAATAATTGGATTAAACATCCTACCATTTTAGTTGGGAAAACCGTTGAGTTGCGTCCGATGGAGCGCGAACATTATGAAGAACTTCTGCCATTGACAAATGACAAAAGCTTATGGGAATTTTACCCTCAGGATTATTCAGACCCCGAAAAATTTATTCCTTCTTACGATGCTGCTTTGGCAGGTAGGGAAAAAGGAACACACTATCCGTTCGTTATTTACCATAAAGAATCTAAAAAGCTGATTGGCTCTACCATGTTATACGACATGGATGTAACCGACCGCCAATTAGAAATTGGCAGAACGTGGCTGATAAAAGATTTCTGGAAAACAGGCATAAACACAGAATGCAAATTGATCTTGCTGAGCTTCTGCTTTGAAACGCTAAAAACTGTTCGGGTGCAGTTCAAAGCAACTTCTACAAACGTTCGCTCGCGCAAAGCGATTGAAAAAATTGGCGGGCAGTTGGAGGGAATTTTGCGTAAGCAACGCCTGATGGAAAACGGAAATTTCCGCTATACCGCTATCTATAGCATTATTGATGATGAATGGGAAACGGTGAAGAAAAATTTGCAAAACCTTAGCGCGTAAATTTTGTTTGTAAAGAATGTTGACAACCGTTTTTTGTCACAAAATTTAGTTCGCTGCTTTATTATTTTCGCGCCCATTATTCAAACTGCTAACTACGCGTAAACATGCTTAATCTTCGCTCAACCGACCACTTTGTAAACCGCCACATTGGACCCGATGAAAATCAAACTGCCGAAATGCTGAAAGCTATCGGAGTAAACAGTCTGGAAGATTTAATTTCAGAAACCGTTCCTGCTAACATTCGCAGAAAAGATAAACTGAACCTGCCCGATGCACAAAGTGAATACAATTATCTGCGCGAACTGAAGAAGAAAGCAGCGAAGAACAAAGTGTTTCGTTCATACATCGGCTTGGGTTATTACAACAACATTACACCGGCTGCCATCCGCAGAAATATTTTAGAGAACCCGGGTTGGTATACCCAATACACGCCTTATCAAGCGGAGATTGCACAAGGCAGATTAGAAGCGTTGCTGAATTTTCAAACCATGGTGAGCGACCTTACCGGTATGCCTATTGCCAATGCTTCGTTGCTTGATGAAGGAACCGCAGCGGCTGAAGCCATGCACATGTTCTGGGGTTTAAAGAATAAGAAAGATGCACTGCACAATAAGTTTTTTGTTTCTAGTTTGTGTTTACCACAAACTATTGATGTCATTAAAACCCGCGCGGGTGTATTGGGTATTGAAGTAGTTATTGGCGATTACAATACTGTTGAGTTAGATAAAGATTTCTTCGGTGCCTTGTTGCAATATCCGGCAATGGATGGAAGCATTTTAGATTATAAAGCATTTACGGAAAAGTGCCACGCCTTAGAATGTTACGTGTGTGTGGCGACTGATTTACTTGCCTTGACTTTACTTACCCCACCGGGCGAGTTTGGTGCCGATTGTGTAGTGGGTAATTCACAACGCTTTGGTGTGCCAATGGGTTATGGTGGTCCTCATGCCGCATTCTTTGCTACTAAAGATGATTACAAAAGAATTTTACCCGGAAGAATTATCGGTGTGAGTGTTGATAGCCAAGGCAAGCCTGCTTTACGCATGGCATTGCAAACAAGAGAGCAACACATTCGCAGAGAGAAAGCAACTTCTAACATTTGCACGGCTCAGGCATTGCTCGCTATTATGTCGGGAATGTATGGTGTGTATCATGGAGCAGATGGCGTAAAGAATATTGCGCTTCGCGTTTATACGTTAGCTTCTATTCTTAGAAAAGAATTACATCACTTAGGTTTTAAAATCAGTAATCAATATCATTTCGATACACTGAAAATTGATACTACGGGACAAGACCAGAAGCATGATTTCATTCATCAACTGGCGGTGAATAAGGAAATGAATTTCTATTACGACACGAACGGTATTTCTATTTCGTTAGATGAAACCACACAGCCGGAAGATGTCGTGGACATTGTAAACGTATTCGCTTGTGCGGTTGGTAAAGATGATTACACGTTTGATATTTATCGTTACGCGCCTCAACCTTTGGAACTGCCAACCGGTTTAAAAAGAACATCAACTTACTTAACTCATCCGGTGTTCAATACACACAAGAGCGAAAGCCAATTGATGCGCTACATTAAAAGTTTAGAGAATAAAGATTTGTCGTTGACCAAATCAATGATTGCTCTTGGCTCTTGCACCATGAAGTTAAATGCAGCAGCAGAACTTGAACCAATTAGCTGGGCAGAGTTCGCGAACATTCATCCGTTTGCACCTAAGTCGCAGGCAACAGGTTACTTAGAAATCATTACCGCGCTTGAAAATTATTTGAGTGAGATTACTGCCTTCGCAGCTACTTCTCTTCAGCCAAATTCAGGAGCACAAGGTGAGTATGCGGGCTTGTTAGTTATTCGCGCTTATCAAAAAGATATCGGGCAAGGACATAGAGATGTGGCGTTGATTCCTGCTTCGGCACACGGAACAAATCCGGCAACTGCTGTAATGGCAGGATTGAAAGTTGTTGTGGTGGCTACCGATAGCCACGGTAATATTGACTTTGCTGATTTGCTGAAAAAAGCGGAAGAACATAAAGACAATCTTTGTTGTTTCATGGTAACTTATCCATCTACACATGGAGTATTTGAAAGTGCCATCAAAGATATTTGCGAAGTGATTCACGCCAATGGCGGACAGGTGTATATGGATGGTGCGAACTTAAACGCACAGGT
>CANJRM010000016.1 GCA_947476645.1 Bacteroidota bacterium | reverse complement strand
TATTCTATAAATAACACCTCTTCATCATCTGTAAACTTTTTTGCTTTGTATTTTATTTTGGCAAAAAAACCTCTATAACCAACGACTTTTTCATATTCGTTTAGAGTATGTGCTGCTGCTTTCCTCAAAAATTCATATAAAACAGCATTACCTATTTGAGGTTCTACGTAATAACCATTACGATACAAATGGAGCATTAAAGTTAGTAAAGCAGCTCTTTTATTACCATTATGAAATGGATGGTTATTAATAATTCCATAAAGCAAGGAAGCACAATTAGAGAACGGATTAGCATACTTATAGTAAGAGCCTGAACCTGTTAATTGACGACTTACAGCACTTTCTAATAAATGCATATTTTTTACACCTCTTGGACTGATGGGCTCAGGATTTAATGCTAAAATAGCCTCATGTCCACTAAGTTCTTCGTGCAATTTTACTATATCCTTTGTTTCAAGGATTTTTACTACTGCCTCTTCCGTTTTTATTTCTATCATATCAATAAGTTAGGCTAAAAACCAGTGTTATTCTCGATACAAGTAACAAGTTTTACAATTTCACTGTCAAGTTCAGTTAAATACAGTTCCCGTGCAAGTTTGTATGATGACAGGTTGAACTTAAATACTTGGTTTGTCCAAGCACTGAGTTTAGAAATTGCATCTTTACCAGGAATAATAGAAAATTTTTGTTGGTTCCAGTATTCGTCAACAACTATACGTGCTCGTTGATTTGCTGTTTTTGTAGAGATTTCTTTCTCTCGATTTTGAATCTCGGTTGCATAATTATCTACAACTTCTTGCTTTAATTCATCACAGATTTCGGCTAATTTATCTTCAACATCTTTCAATGTAACTTGGTTGCTTGATTTTTTGCCTTTTTCTATAGTTCTTAAAATACAAGAAGGTACTAATACGAAGTTTTCAATTTCCTTTTTAGACCAAATATGTACATTCATATCAAGTTCCTTTGCCTCTTTTAATCTATCTGATTTTTCTTTTTCTGTATGATAGTCTGAATCGAAAATGCAAAAAGTTGTAAGTTGCGATTTGTTATCTTTAAAAACTTTATGGGACCCGATTACTCTTTGCCACCCACCCCATCCCCCTACAAAAGTTTTAGGCAAAATATCAAACGGTTCAAATGTTGAAGGGAAAATTTTACTCTGAAAAATACTTAGAATTTTTACATCATCCTTATCACCTTCAACGATCAGAAATTTTTTATAGGAGAAAATTCGAGCTACATCTATGTTATGAACGCTACCGATATTATCTATAATTTTTTGAACTATAGGTAGTTTATTAGCATAAGAGATCTTTGCTTTAGTATTATCTATGGGCAAAATATTTTCAGCCTCAACCTCAGACATAATCTCTATAGAGTGAGTTGCAATCATTATTTGCTTGAACTCGTTTTTGATAAGTCTAATGAGTCGTCTTTGTAAATCTGCATGCATATAAACATCCGGTTCATCAAGGATAACAGTAGAATCTTTACTACAGCGAGATAAAAACCAAATTGTTTGCAACCACATTTGCAAACCGTGCCCCATCCAACCAATTTCTGCTGTAAATGCTTGATCCCTTATATATAGCGAAAAACCATCGTTCTCGCTACTCGGATAACTCAAGTCCTTTATTTGTAATCCTTTCCAAGTTCTCTCGGCTAATTGCTTAAACCTTTCAAAATAGGGATTGTAATAGTGTAATTGATTCCTGAAATGCCTTGAACTTAAGTATGTATCAAGATTTTTTTGCACTGTAGTGATCTTAAGCGGCTGTTCCTTTCTCAATAAAGGGCCTATTTGTGGCAAAATATGAATGGGTTTTAACTTAAGCTGCCTTGCAAACATTTTTGATGCAACATTAGCCCCGTCTTTATTAAAGATTACTGCAAAAACTTCTGCCAAATCTCCGATATAAATGTCGCAATAAACTCCATTTTCAAATTGAGCCTTAATTATTGCCGGAGGATCACCATACATGTGAAAAATATTTCGCTTTGAGATATCTAGATTTTCTATAGAAGGATAAATACCCAAAAAATCTTTATCTAGGTCTGAAAAACGATATATTGAGAATGAAGGTATTCTTAAAATTATTTTTACAATTCCGCAGAATGATAGCGTGTTGAAGCATTACGAGAAGCACATGAATCTTCTGCGCTTACTTGACACACGCGTTGAAAACGGAATGGTGAAGGAGTTGATGAAGGGGAGGAAGTAGAGGAGTGGAATAGTGGAATTTAAAAGCAGTGGAAGAATGGAATGATGGAATAGTGTATGAAAAGACAAAAACGGAATTTTTGTATTCCCAACGTTCCATTCTTCCATCATTCCATTACCCCTTCTCTCTAAAGTATTCCACCGTAAGCGCAATACCCGCTTTAAAATCAAACTCGGGTTTGTAGCCCAAAAGGTTTTTTGCTTTAGATATATCAGCCAGTGAATTGCGCACATCACCCGCGCGTGTAGCGCGGTAAGTTGCAGGATGATTGCTGTTGAGTAATTGTTGTATGGAAGTATAAAGCTGATTAACCGAGAAGTTCTCTCCTACTGCTATATTAAACACCTGCCCAAAGGCATCTTTGTTCTCACAAAGCATAGCGCGCACGTTTGCCTGCACAGCATTTTCTACAAAAGTAAAATCGCGGGTTTGTTCTCCATCGCCATCAATAAACACTTCTTCGCGTTTCATAATTTTTGAAACAAACAAAGGAATAACCGCAGCGTATTGTCCCGCAGGGTCCTGCTTTGGTCCGAAGATGTTGAAGTAACGCAGACCAATTATTTTCATGCCATACACCTTCTTAAAAACATCAGCATAAATTTCATTGGTGTATTTGCTCACCGCATAAGGCGAAAGCTGTTTGCCTATTTTCTCTTCTACTTTCGGCAGGCTTTGTTCATCGCCATACACCGAAGAAGAAGAAGCGTAAACAAAATTCTTTACCCCGGCATCTTTAGCCGCAGAAATCATATTGACAAAGCCACCTACATTTACATCGTTGGTGTTCCACGGTTCATTAATAGAGCGCGGAACAGAGCCAAGCGCAGCCTGATGCGAAACAAAATCAATTCCTTCACATGCCTTGCGGCAATCGTTCAGATTGCGCAAATCGCCTTCAATAAATTCAAATGCCGGATTGGTATTAAATACTTCAATATTCGAAAGCCGTCCGGTAGCGAGATTATCAAACACACGAACTTTCTTAGCACCATACTTCAATAAATACTCTGTAATATTAGAACCGATGAAGCCCGCACCTCCGGTTATGAGGAAGGAGTGTTGTGATATGTCTTTTGAATGGTATTTGGTGTCGAACATCTTATCTCGTTACATATTGCTGCTCATAATACTTCTGATAGTCTCCACTCGTAACATGACTCAGCCATTCTTCATTTGCCAAATACCAATCCACTGTTTTTCCTAAACCTTCTTCAAATTGCAAAGATGGTTTCCATCCTAATTCATTTTGAAGTTTAGATGAATCAATAGCATAGCGCAAATCGTGACCGGCTCTGTCCTTTACAAAAGTGATTAGCTTTTCATTTTCTCCTGCTGCCCTTCCTAATTTCTTATCCATTATTTTGCAGAGTAAACGAATCACATCAATGTTAGTCCATTCGTTATGTCCGCCAATATTGTAAGTGCTTCCGAGTTTTGCGTTATGAAAAATAACATCAATGGCATTGGCGTGGTCTTCTACAAATAACCAGTCACGCACGTTTTCGCCTTTACCATAAATAGGCAGTGGTTTGTTGTTCTTGATATTATGAATGCAAAGCGGAATCAACTTCTCGGGAAAGTGATTAGGGCCGTAATTGTTACTGCAATTAGAAATAACCACCGGCAAATTATACGTATCGAAATAAGCGCGAACAAAATGGTCGCTTGCTGCTTTGCTTGCAGAGTAAGGACTATGCGGGTCGTAAGCTGTTTCTTCGGTAAACAATCCTTCATCACCTAAACTTCCGTAAACTTCATCGGTAGAAACGTGATAGAATTTTTTATCAGCAGGTAGAGATTTATCTTTAGAACAACCCCAGGCATGTTTCGCCACGTTCAATAAATTAACCGTGCCGATTACATTGGTTTGAACAAACTCTAAAGGGTTTGAAATACTTCTGTCCACATGGCTTTCGGCAGCGAGGTGAATCACTGCATCAAATTTTTCCTGCTGAAATAAATTGTTGATGAAGTCTGCATCGGTGATATCGCCTTTTACAAATTTGTAATTGGCTTTGTTCTCAATGTCTTTAAGGTTTTCGAGATTGCCTGCGTAAGTCAGTTTATCGAGATTAAAAATCTGATAGTCGGGATATTTATTGACAAATAACCTTACAACATGCGAGCCAATGAATCCTGCTCCTCCGGTGATAAGTATCTTTTTCATTTTACAGCGACCAGTATTTAAACTCTTTAATCTTGTTTCTCAAATCGCCTTTTACATCCACCACAATTCCATCGGGCTTCAAAAATTTTTTGAAGAAATCATCATTCAAATCAGTAAACTGTTCGTGGTTTACAGCCACAATTACGGCATCGTAATCCTTTCCGTATTCTTTCTGTAAATGAATACCGTATTCTTCATGAAACTCTTCAGCATCAGCCAATGGGTCAACCACTTCTGTGTTTACCGAATAGTGTTTCAATTCTCTGATTACATCCACCACTTTACTGTTGCGAATATCACTTACGTTTTCTTTAAATGTAGCACCCATTACCAATACACGTGTAGCATCAATCTGTTTATGTGCTTTAATCAATTGCTGAACAAGTTTACGCGCTACGTGTGCACCCATATCATCATTAATTCTTCTCCCCGCTAAAATCACTTCAGGATTATACCCAAGCGAATTTGATTTGTAAGTAAGATAGTAAGGGTCAACACCAATACAATGTCCGCCAACAAGACCGGGATAGAATTTTAAGAAGTTCCATTTGGTTCCGGCAGCTTCGAGTACTTCATAAGTATTGATACCCATTAAATCAAAAATGCGCGAGAGCTCATTCATCAAGGCAATATTCAAATCGCGCTGTGTGTTCTCAATAATTTTGGCCGCTTCGGCTACTTTGATAGATGAAGCACGGTGTGTTCCTGCGGTTACAATAATTTCATACGTGCGCGCAATTACATCGAGTGCATCTGCATCACTTCCTGAAACCACTTTCCTGATTTTTGTAATCGTATGTTCTTTATCTCCGGGATTAATTCTCTCAGGAGAATAACCGAGTTTGAAATCTCCGTTCTTCAAACTCAAACCCGAAACTTTTTCAATTACCGGCAAACAATCTTCTTCGGTGCAACCGGGATATACCGTTGATTCGAAAACTACATAGTCGCCCTTCTTCAACGCTTTGCCAATGGTAGTAGAAGCAGCCAGCACAGGTTTTAAATCAGGAACATTGTGCTTATCTACCGGTGTAGGAACAGCCACAATGAAAAAGTTGGCCTGCTTTAATTCATCAATGTTTGCGGTAAATAAAATATCAGCACCATCAAATGCCGATGAATCCAATTCATTGCTCGGGTCAATTTTATTTTTCATCAGGTCAACACGTTTTTGATTGATATCAAAACCGATGACCGAAATTTTCTTTGCAAACTCCAGTGCAATAGGCAAGCCCACATAGCCAAGACCTATAACTGCGAGTTTTTTCTCTTTCTTTAATAACTGCTCTACCATGTTTTCCGTTTTTTCTTTATTTATTCAATAGAAGATGGAAGAATGGAATACAGGAATATTGGAAATACAAAATACCTCGATTGTCCTTGGTATTCCACCATTCCATTCTTCCATCATTCCATTTTCCTCACCACTCCATTCTTCAATTCATATTTCTCTTTACTCTCTTCGCAAATTGCTATTCCATCCTTGTTAAAACTCAAACGATGACCAAACTCGCTCATCCATCCAATTTGTTTAGATGGATTGCCAACAACTAAAGCATAAGCCGGAATATCTTTTGTAACCACTGCACCAGCTCCAATAAAAGCAAACTCACCAATATCATTTCCGCAAACGATGGTTGCATTTGCTCCAATACTTGCCCCGTGTTTCACGGTTGTTTTTGAATATTGTCCTCTCCTATTTACTCCGCTTCTTGGATTAGTTACATTGGTAAAAACACAACTTGGTCCAAGGAAAACATCATCCTCACAAGTAACTCCGGTATAGATAGAAACATTGTTCTGCACCTTTACATTATTACCTAAAACAACTTCGGGACTTACAACAACGTTCTGACCAAAATTGCAATTCTCACCAATTACGCAATTACTCATGATATGACTGAAGTGCCAAATCTTTGTGCCTTTGCCGATGGTACAACCCTCGTCAACAATGGCGGTTGGATGGGCGTAGTATTCTTTATCTGCCATTACTCAAAACGATGTTTACTCTTGTATAATTCTTCCTGACTCAAACTTCTGAAATAATCATAGGTAATTTTCAATCCTTCTTCACGAGATACCTTGGGTTCCCAATTAAGAATTTCTCTTGCTCTTGTAATATCGGGCTGACGTTGTTTAGGGTCGTCAACGGGCAAGTCTTTATAAATCACCTTTTGATTTGTTCCGGTTAGTTTGATTATCTCTTCTGCAAATTGTGAAATAGTTATTTCACTTGGGTTGCCAATGTTTACGGGTTGATGATAATCACTCAACAGCAAACGATAAATTCCTTCCACTAAATCATCTACATAACAGAACGAACGTGTTTGCGAACCATCACCGAAGATGGTCAAGTCCTCTCCTCTTAATGCCTGGCCGATAAATGCAGGAAGAACCCTTCCATCATTCAGTCGCATACGCGGTCCGTATGTATTGAAGATGCGGACAATCTTTGTATCAACACCATGAAAAGTGTGGTAAGCCATTGTTATAGCTTCCTGAAAACGTTTTGCTTCATCATAAACTCCGCGAGGACCAACAGGATTTACATTCCCCCAATAAGTTTCCGGTTGAGGATGAACATTAGGGTCGCCATAAACTTCACTTGTTGATGCAATCAACATGCATGCTTTTTTTGCTTTAGCTAAACCAAGAAGATTGTGCGTGCCAAGAGAACCAACTTTCAACGTTTGAATTGGTATCTTCAAATAATCTATTGGTGATGCAGGAGATGCGAAATGCAGAATGTAATCTAAATCACCGGGCACAAAAACAAACTTCGAAACGTCATGGTGATAGAATTCAAAGTTCTCCAACTTGAAAAGGTGTTCAATATTTTTCAAATCTCCGGTAATGAGATTATCCATGCCCACTACTTTGTAACCTTCTTTTATAAAGCGGTCGCAAAGATGTGAGCCCAAAAAACCTGCTGCTCCTGTTATGAGAACTCTTTTCATGGTTTTATAATTTCTCTTCCTATTGAATAGTAAGTATAGCCCAGGTCTTTCATGTGTGGTAATGAATAAAGATTCCTTCCGTCAAAAATTAATTTCTGTTTAATCGAAGAAGTAATCTTGTCAAAGTCGGGCGAACGAAATTCATTCCATTCAGTAACAATCACTAAAAAATCTGCTCCGGTTAATGTATCGTCTTTATCTTTTGCGAAATAAACTTTATCACCAAAGATTTGCTTCACATTGTTTATGGCTTCAGGGTCATAAGTGCGTACCTTTGCTCCTGCTTCCAAAAATTTTTCTATCAAATAAAGCGCAGGTGCTTCGCGAATATCATCAGTGTTTGGTTTAAATGCTAAGCCCCAAACGGCAATTGTCTTTCCTTTTAAATCTCCGTTGAAGTGATTTGAAATGGTTTGAAAGAAATTCTCGCGCTGCAATTGATTTACATTCATTACGGCATCGAGAATCTGGAAATTGTAATCGTATTGTTTAGCTGTGTGATAAAGTGCCTGCACATCTTTCGGGAAACAACTTCCACCATAACCAACACCGGGAAACAAAAATCTTTTCCCAATACGCGAATCAGTACCAATTCCTTTGCGCACATTATCTACATCTGCTCCAACTAGTTCACATAGGTTGGCAATTTCATTCATGAAAGAAATCTTAGTAGCCAAAAAAGCATTTGCCGCATACTTGCTTACTTCCGCACTGCGTTCATCCATAAACAAAACAGGATTGCCCTGACGAACAAACGGCTCATACAATTCTTCCATCAACTTTTTTGCGCGTTCACTTTTTGTTCCAACTACAACACGTTCAGGTTTCATGAAATCTTCTACAGCCACACCTTCACGCAAAAATTCAGGATTAGAAACTACATCAAAAGCAACCTTAGCATTCGGAGCAATTCTATCGCGCACTTTATCGGCAGTGCCTACCGGAACTGTGCTCTTGTTTACTACCACAACATAGTCTTTAATAATTTTCCCAAGGTCATCAGCTACACCGAGAACGTATTTCAAATCTGCACTTCCATCTTCTCCGGGTGGAGTAGGTAAAGCGAGAAAAATAATTTTTGCTCCTTCAATCCCTTCGGCAAGGTTAGTGGTGAACTTTAATCTTCCAGCCTTAGTATTTCGTTCAAACAAAATATCTAAGTCCGGTTCGTAAATGGGTATAACACCGGCTAAAAGTGATTTCACTTTTTCAGCATTTACATCTACACACACTACTTCGTTTCCAGTTTCAGCAAAACAAGTTCCTGTAACTAAGCCAACATATCCGGTTCCTACAACTGCAATTTTCATCTTTTACTTTATTTAATCGCTTCTAAAAATTCGTTCGCAATAAATTCCAATTCTTCTTTTTCAAATTCTGTATGAATAGGTAAACTCAAAACATTTTTACACAACTCTTCTGTTATCGGAAAACTTCCTGCTGTCAAATACGCTTTTTGTTTGTGCAAAGGAATCGGGTAATAAATCATATTCGGAATTCCTTTCGTTTCTAATTTCTTTCTTACCTCATCTCTGTTTCCATCTTTCAACAACAAGGTGTATTGATGAAAAACATGTGAAGAGTTTTGGGCACGAACCGGTGTCTGCACATTTTGCAAACCTTTGAACGCGTTATCATAAAAATCAGCAACACTTCTTCTACGCGATGCAAAGTCATCCAAGTATTTCAACTTTACATCCAGTACTGCCGCTTGCAAAGTATCTAAGCGCGAGTTCACGCCTATTTCATCATGAACGTATTGTATGCTCTGTCCGTGGTTGGCAACCATGCGCATTTTCTTCGCCAGTTCATCATCATTGGTATTCAACGCACCACCATCACCGTAGCATCCCAAGTTTTTAGAAGGGAAGAAAGATGTGGAGCCAACAGTTCCTATCGTCCCTGATTTTTTCTTTCCGCCATTTGTAAAAATATAATCAGCACCAATTGCCTGCGCGTTATCTTCTATTACATACAAATTATGCTTAGCGGCAATCTTCATTATCGCTTCCATATCGGCACATTGACCGAAGAGATGCACGGGAACAATTGCTTTAGTTTTAGGGGTAATAGCCGCTTCAATAGCAGAAGGGTCAATGGTAAATGTGTCGGGATTAACTTCTACTAAAACAGGTTTTAGTTTGAGTAGCGCAATAACTTCTGCTGTGGCTACGTAAGTAAAACTTGCGGTAATCACTTCATCACCTTCCTGTAAACCGAGAGCCATCATGGCTATCTGCAAGGAGTCGGTTCCGTTAGCACAACCTATCACGTGTTTTGCGCCAAGATAAGTTGCCAAATTATTTTCGAAAGTTTTTACCTGAGGTCCTTTTATGAACTGCGTGGAGTTAATGACTTCAGCCATTGCCGCATCAATTTCAGCTTTCAAACGCTGATACTGCAACTTCAAATCCACCATGCGTATTTCCTTCACCGCCTTGTTCATTTTTTGAGCGCGTGAAAATAATACTTTTGCGCTCTCTACGTTAAAGCCGATATGAATTCAAAAATTATTTACACATCTCTTTTTTCGTTCATTCTTATTGGTGTTTTCTCTTTTCATGCTAATGCACAGGAAATAGAAAAAGAACAGAAAAAGAAGAAAGAAAAAAAGTTTGACTCGGGCAGTGCCTGGTTGATTGCGCCTACATTCACTGCTCAATTTCCTTATGGCAATATGCGCGAGCGTTTTGGTTACAATTCGCTTTTTGGTTTGCACCTAAGTTACAAAACAGATAGAAACTGGCTGTGGGGAGTAGAAGGAAATTTTCTTTTCGGCACAAAAGTGAAAGAGAATTATGTCATTACGAGCATTGCTACATCTACCAACCAATACATCAGCTCGAACAACGATTTAATAGGCGTTACCCCGCAGGAGCAAGGATTCAACACAAAATTTGTAGTGGGGAAAATTATTCCGGTGAGTAAAAAATTTCCTGATGCCGGAATTTTAATCATGACAAGTTTAGGGATCCTAATGCATAAAATTGCTATCAACGTCCGTGAAACTTCGCTACCACAGTTTAGTAAAGTTTACCGAAAAGGTTACGATCGATTAACAGTTGGTCCGGTGCTTTCGCAGTTTATTGGAGGCACTTTTATTATGCGCAGAAAATATGCAAGTGCATACTTAGGTGCTACGTTTGACATTGCGTTTACACAAGGATTACGCAATTACGATTTCTATACCATGGCACCTATGAAAGATAAGCGCATCGATATGTTTGTGGGTTTAAAATTTGCCTGGATAATTCCGGTGTTTACCCGCACAAGCGAAAAAGAGTTTTTCTATTACTAACAGAAAAAAGTAAACTACCCTTTATGGCTTTTTCTCTACCAATTGCAAAAACATTTATTACTGAACGAACCGTACTTTATTTCCGTGGCATTTTATTTCTGGTATTTGTAGGGCATGCATTTGTTTCGTTGGGCTACAGCCCGGGCTATGAACTGCACTACCACATTTTTGAATCGGTCAATATTTTCAATTGGGATGTTGCGCAGATTTTGCAATATCAGGGATACATGGATCTGACCTTTGCTGTTTTAATATTGAGTGGTTTTGCATTGCGCTATGTTCTTTCTGTTGCCATTGTTTATTTACTTTCGGTGGCATGCGCGGGTTATCTTTACTACCATCACAAAACAGGTTCTTTCTTTGGCATTGCCGAATCTTTCCGCAGGTTTGCCTGGATATTCTACGCCATCTTTCTTTGGATTTATGTCAATCGTCAGAAAAAAATTTATTCGCTACTGCGTATAGGAATAGGGTTTGCTTTTCTGGCACACGGTCTAGCCTCCATTGGTTTTTTTGGTTTAAAAGGCGGACATATTGAGTTGGCCAAGCAGGTGCTTTCTGAAGACTTAGCTAACAAAGTAGTTTACTATAGCGGCTTTACTGATACCGTAATGGGTTTTATGCTTGTGAGTGGTATTTTCTCCCGCCCTGCTGCTATCATTGGTAGTTTTTGGCTGGTGTTTGTAGTTTATCTTTCTGCACTTCTTGCATTTCCTGATGCAATCTTCCGCACAGGCTTTTTGCTGTCGTGTATATATGTGGCATTAGATGCAAGATGTCATTCCTATATCTGGAAAAAGGGAGTAGTAGAAACTGATGTTTCTGAAAATATACCTGTTTAAGCACACTCGTTTTCATCCATTCAAACCGAGTTAAAAAAATATTCCCACAATTGAAATGAACGTTCTATCTTCGACCACGTTTCCCCAGAACTAATACACACAACATGAAAAGAAATTCGCACATATCCATTACTTTCATTTGCATTTATACATTAGCCGAATAAATGCGCACAGCAAGTTCCATTTTTCTTTTGAGCGTTTTACTGCTGAACCTGTTCGGGTTTTATTTTGCGTTTACTAGTCAGCAAAGTGAAATACAGAAAGATATGGTGTGCAAATCAAAGACAAAACATCATCAGGTTCTTTCGTTGAGCAAAACTGAATTTGAGAAAATTGTTTGGTTGGATGATGAAAAGGAAATGCGTTTCAATGGCAAACTGTATGATGTTTCGAAAATTGAAACTGCAAACAATACAGTAAAACTTTTTGTGGAAGAAGATTCAATGGAAACACAACTGGTAGATGATTTCGTGGCGCTCTTTACTTCACAAAACAACCAACCAATTAATTCCTCTCCCGTTAAAAATCTGTTACAGCATTTTATGCAGGAGTTTACCTGCCACGCTTCAACAACTATTTTTCATCCTTATTTTTCTTTCGTTGCATTGATGGAAAGGGATTCTCTTTTCAACTCCTTCGTTACTATCGGGCAATCTCCTCCGCCCGATTTCATTCGCGCATAATTTTCCAAAGTAATCGCAGGGTCCCGAAACGGAGACCCTGCTGAGACTAATTTGTAAAAGTATTCGTGATTGTATCTCCTGAATTTTTATTGTGAAAAAAGTATTCGTCATTTCTCTTTTTGTTATACGCATTCTTCTTGTGCAGGCACAAGACAGCACCGTGCATGAACTGCACGAAGTAACTGTTACGGGCTTTAAAGAAGAACAACGCCTCGAAACTTCAACCGATATCATTTCTGTTTCATCAGAGAAAATGAAGGCGAGTGGCTCGTTCAGTATTTCTGATGGCCTTTCGAAAATGCCGGGTATGAGTCAGCTTTCAACTGGTGTGGCTATTTCAAAACCGGTGATAAGAGGTTTGTATGGCAACCGTGTTTTGTGTTTGCTTTCCGGTTTGCGTTTCGATAATCAACAATGGCAGGATGAACACGGATTAGGCTTAAGCACTGTCGGTGTTGACCGCGTGGAAGTTATCAGAGGGCCGATGAGTATTCTTTATGGCAGCGATGCGGTAGGTGGAGTGCTCAATGTGATTGAAGAGCGCAAAGCACCCGAAGGAAAAATTCAGTTGGACATCAACACTACTTTTCACAGCAATACACTGGGCAACGTGACTGACATTGGTGTAAAAGGAAATGACGGAAACCAATGGTGGAGAGTTCATGTGGGTGCAGAAACACATGGTGATTATTCAGACGGTTCGAATACGCGCGTGCTCAATTCACGGTTTGGTGGTTACTATGGCAAAGCAAGCTTCGGCATTAAGAAGAAGAACGTGATTTCAAAAAACAATTATCACTTCTCTTATAACAACTTCGGTTTTATTATGGGTAATGATATTCTTGATTTTATGGAGCCCGATGCGCGCTGGAGCAGAAGTTCACAAGGGCCCCATCACGTGGTTATCTTCAATGTTATCTCTTCGCAAAATACGATTACACTAAAGAATTCATTGCTCAAGTTCAATGCGGGCTTTCAGGCAAATAACCGAATGGAAGATGAAGGTGGAGGACATATCAGTCTGAACATGCTGCTCGCTACTTTGCTTTATAATTTACAATGGAACAAAGTACTTCACCCCAAAGTGGAAATGATTATTGGTCACGGTTCCACCTTTGAAAACAATACCAACTTTGGAGCAAGAAAGATTATTCCCGATGCGTTTATGTACGAAGCATCGGCTTCTGCCTTTTTTAAATTTCATTTAAACAAAGTAATTCTTGAGCTGGGTGCAGGGGCAAACGACAAGTGGATTAAAACACTTCTCACTCCTTCGGTTAACACAGAAGACAAACTGATTCACCCGTTCAGCAAGAACTGGATTACTGCTAACGGCATGCTTGGCATTACTTACAACCCTACCGCAGAGTGGAATATTAAACTCAATTCATCAACCGGTTTTCGTGCACCGAATCTTGCCGAGCTTTCATCGAACGGTTTGCACGAAGGCATTTTCACCTATGAAATTGGTGACCCGAACATGAAAGCCGAGCAGAACATCAACACCGATGCGCAGCTCAGTTACAATCAGGACTGGATGAGTTTTTCGCTCTCTGCATTTTACAACCGCTTTTATAACTACATCTACCTTCAACCAACCGATGAAGATTTCTTTGGCTTCCCTGTGTTCTACTACAAGCAGCAAAACGCTGCGCTTTACGGTGGAGAATTTGAATGGGAGTTAACGCCACAGAATAAACTGAACGGTTTGCAATGGAGTGCAGATGCATCTTACATTATTGGTAAAACGGATGACGGCAATTATCTTCCGTATATACCTGCTGCCAAAACAGGAACCACTTTAAAATACATGCACAACGCTTCGGCTGCGGTGCAAAATGTTTTTGGTTCTGTCAATTTCAATTATGTGTTTGAGCAACACCATCCTGCTACACATGAAACTTCTACTCCTTCTTATTATTTATTGAATGCTTCGGTGGGCGCTAAATTTATTTTTAAGAAAGGCGAAGTGAATGTGAGCCTGACGGGCAACAATTTATTGGGTGCGAAATATTTCGACCACCTATCAAGATTTAAAAATTACGGCATCTACAACATTGGAAGAAACTTCGTGTTGAATGTCGGCATACCTCTTTTTTTTAATTATTCTAAAACCAAAAACAAACAAAAATGAAATCGAAGATTCACGAATTCCAAAACCAAAAAAATAACGTCATGAGTAAAAAGCAATTTTCAATTCTCGCAGTATTCGTAGCACTCTTCGCTTTAGCAACAACTATTTCTTCATGCGAAAAAGATGAAGGCAAAAAACCAAACATTTCTTTCAAAGTAGCCAGTGGTTATACATCAGGTGATGTATCCATCGCTTCTACCGATTCTGTTTTGATAGGCATAGTAGCTTCTAAAAGCGAAGGAGAAGATGTGTTGAAGACGTTAAACATTTCTGCTTCGGTAAACGGAGGAACCGCTACTACTGTGGCTAACGGACAAATCACTATTCCTACTGCAATGGAAGATAATTTTGCAGGAGAATATACGTTTCATCCTGCTGCTACAACAGGCAACACCATTAAGTACACCTTTACGGTTACTAACCGCGATGGTATTACTAATGCTGTAAGCTTAACGGTTACTACGAACTAAGCTTTATAGAAGTTTAGCTTGCAAAATTCAAGTTCGAATACAGCAAAGGCATCTGTAACAGGGTGCCTTTGTTGTTTTACAAAATTTCCTTCTCCTGTTGCCTTTTGTATAACGCATCTAAAATATCCTGCAGCTCGCCTCCTATTTCTACATACACATCGCAAAACGATTTCAGGTTCATGCCGCCTTTTGAACTGAGCCATTGACAAAAATTAGGGCGCAGCATATTGCACCGTCTGGCAAAGGGAGCATGCTTGGTTTTTGTTTTATCAATATACACCATAACGTCAACTCTGAATTTAGCTATAAAGATGTTAACCTCCATACGATTCAATTTGTATCCTAAATATAAAATCGTTTTAAAAAAGAAGAAAGTACGAATATTCGTACGCTTGTAAACTGCCTGCTCTTTATTTTTGCCTTTGTAAAACACAAACGCAACTATGCAGGCAGTTTTAAACACAAGCACTATTTTCTCCAAAGCAAAGGCAACTTTCTCCGGAACTCAGCGGGTTGCCGTAGTAACACCGGCAACTTTCTTTGCCATTGAGCGGGTTTTCTCTAAAGCAGAGAAAACTTTCTGCGTTACTCAGCGGGTTTTCTCAGCCATAGAGAAAACTTTCTACGCTACTCAGCGGGTTGCCGCAATGGTTCAGAAAACTCTCTCAATAACACAGCGGGTTGCCCCGATAGCAGCGGCAACTTTCTCAGGTGCAGAGAAAACATACTTGACATCAATTCAACCTTTTATTTCATAACTAACCCCCCTTTTTATCATGGAACATCAGTATTATCTTCCCAAAACCGACACCGGAAAAGTTATCTGGCTCGCTAACTTTGCCACTGTGCTGGGCTCTTATGCAGCAGCGTTGAACCTTGCGGCAGGAGTTGTTACCGCAGTTCAAGACGATTCCGCCTATTTCGGCTTCGTATTTACACTCATTCAGCCGTTTGATGAGTATTCTAAAACCTTAACCGCTTACAAAAATGCCCTGCGCGATGGCAGCCCATCGCCTATTGGCGTAGTACATGTGCCACCCGTTATTGCCGGGGCCCCAACCTTAGTACTGGCAGGCATTTTTCAACGCAATGCCGATTTAGTTCAGTCTATTAAAAAGAATCCGGCTTATACCACCGTTATGGGTCAAAACTTAGGCATTATAGGAGCCGAAATAAATCCCGATTTTGCTACCATTCAGCCACAACCAAAAATATCGCTTAAAAACGGTCATGGTTATTTAACCTGGAAACACGAGCATACCGATGCAGCCGATATTCAGGTTGACCACGGTGACGGTGCAGGATTTAAAGATGCCGGCCGAATTTTGCTGGCACATTATTTAGACCCCACTCTACCTGCTGCAGGAACCAGCAAAGTTTTTAAATACAAAATTCGTTATGTGGTAAGCGATGAAGAAGTAGGTGTTTGGAGCACCCCGATTGAAATTACCGTTACCGGATTTTAGGAAACAAAAAAAACGCCTCGCAGTAATGCGGGGCTTTTTTTATCTATTTAAACCCCCCAAAAAAATCTCCATTTTTTTTTGGAAAATAGAATACCCAACCTTATTTTAGATTTCGAAACAGTGCATAGTGGGTGTGCCTGTTTTCATAGGTGGGAAGTTCCGCGGGTAGGCGGAACTTCTTTTTTTGCACAATGGTCAACCGCGTTCAAAAAATATTCCCGTAATTCAAATGAACGTTTATCTTCGGTCGCTGTTTTCCCCAAACATAAACCTTACACACAACATGGAAAAAAATTTACTCGCTGCTTCTAAAGCAGTTTTGCTAACAGTAATTTTATTTAGCGCAGCACATTTAGTTGCACAAACTTCACAAACAGGCTGGCAGGCAAAATTCGAAACACAAAAAGTGTTTATCGAAAACAAGGGGCAGTTCAATCAACTGAGCCATTTGCCAGGTTCCAAAATAGTTTTTGGAACGCAGTATGCTCCCGTTCAGTTTCTGTTTACTAAAACCGGGGTAACCTATCGCCTCACCAAAAAAGATATGCCCGATGCGAACAAACGGCAGGAAAGAGAAAATGAGGTAATGGAAAAATACCGCGCGGGTAAAAAAATGAGCCATAAGCAAATGGAAGAAGAAGAAAACGCAGCTCATCTTCAGGTTGAAAATATTTTTATGCAGTGGCAAAACTCCAACCCCGATGTGCAGGTGGTGGCAGAAAAAGCGGTTGACAATTATTTCAATTTTGGAATGGGCAATAAAAGTATAGACCGTGCTAAAGGTTTTCAAAAAATAATTTACAAAAACCTTTATCCGAATATTGATGTAGTCTATGTTTTTCATCCTGAAACCGGTATCGAATATTCATTCATTCTCCACCCGGGTGCCGATGCTTCGCAAATAAAAATGAAATACAGCGGCACCGAAAAAGTTTCTGTTGATGCGCAACAAAACATTCATATCGAAACAAAATTTGGAGATATTGTTGACCACACCCCTCAAAGTTTTTATACTGCTGCAAAAGAACAGCCTGCTCAATCATACGTTGATGCAAACAAAATACTGCATACCGTTCTTGCTAACAAACTGAATTCAATTATTGAATCGAAGTTTGTAAGAAATGGAAAAACAATTTCGTTTCAGTTAGCCAACTACGACCATACTAAGGAAGTAACTATTGACCCCTGGACACAAACTCCGAATTTTAGCAGCACCCAATGGGATTGTGTATGGGAATGCGAAAAAGATGCAGCAGGAAATGTGTATGTAATTGGAGGAACTTCTCCTATGCAATTAATAAAATACAACAATGCAGGAACACTTCAGTGGACATACAGCACACCTTACGATACCACCTCATGGCTTGGAACTTTTGCTACCGATGCAGCAGGTAACTCGTATGTTACCCAAGGCTCTATTGCAGCTATTCAAAAAATAAGTACCGCAGGCTCTATGGTTTGGAACAACGGAAACCCCGGAGGCATTTTTGCATCTACAGAGTTTTGGAGTATTTCATTTAACTGCGACCAAACCAAATTAGTTATTGGCGGAACAGGAAACACACTACCTCCATTGCCTTACATTTATCAGGTAGATATGAGCAACGGAAACGTAACCAGCAGTGTGCAAATTACAGGCGGTGCACTTTTCCCTACGCAGGAAGTTCGTTGCATTACAGCCTGTGGTAACGGGAAATATTATTTCCTCACCCACGATTCAATCGGATTCATCAATCAGAATTTCGGTATGTGCTCTAATCCTCTCAATGCAAAACATTATATCAACAATAGTTACCACTACGGTTATAAATGCGAAAACTTCCGTTACAACAACACGGGTATTTGTGCATTAAAATCTTTTGGTGCTTATGTGTATTCGGTAAAAGGTACCACGTTAGATAAGAGAGTTATAGCTACCGGAGCCATAGTTGCTTCAGTTGCCATACCGGGTGGAGCTTATACCACTTCGTTTGGTTCTTCTTATGTAGAAAACAGCGGTATTGATATTGATGTTTGCGGAAACATTTACGTGGGGTCAAAAAACCAGGTGGTAAAATACGACCAAAGTTTAAATCAGTTAGCAACTTATGCTACTACATTTAATGTGTATGATGTGCACATAAATACCAATGGCGATATTATTGCAGGTGGTTCCACAGGTACGGCAAATTCAGGTGCGCGAACAGGATACATTCAATCTATTCCTGCGGGTTCTTGTGCATCGCAGGCTATTACCTGTTGCGATGCTTCCATTTGTCAGGCAGGTCCTTTTTGCAGCACCGATGCACCGGTTACTTTAACCACAACTACCAACGGAGTTTGGAGTGGTGCGGGAATTACAAACTCTTCGACTGGTGCATTTAGTCCTGCCATTGCAGGGTCAGGAACACACACTATTGTAAATACCATTGGTTGCGGAGCCGATTCTATTTTCATTACAGTAAATAATTGCGCTCAACTTAGTCCTTGCCAAAATCAAAACGGAACAATCACAGTTTCAGGAGGAACAAGTCCTTATACATGGCAAAGTCAAACCACAACACTTGATTGTAGCGGTTGTCCCCTGGGTACTTGCATACCTATTTTTTGTGCTGGTACCACTGTTACTACATGGACAACTTTTGCTACCGGAGCTACTGCAACACCACCGGGTACTTATCCAATTCGAGTAACAGACGGTGATAACAATACTATTACCATTACCAGTTTAGCATCGTTGCCAAATTGTACCAGTTGTTCAATGACAGCAAGTGCATCAACTACAGGAACAACTTGTGGTGGTAACAACGGCAGCGCTACTGTAAACCCAAGTGGTGCTACACCAACAGCTTATAGCTGGAGCAGTGGAGCTACTACAGCTACTGCCTCTAATTTAACTGCGGGAAATTATACAGTAACCGTTACAGCCAGCGGATGCTCGGTGACTGCTGCGGCTACTGTTGCATCGTCAATAGGTATTACAGTAAACGCAACAACTACAAATGCGGGTTGCACAGCAACAGGTTCTGCCACAGCTAACATAACCGCGGGTAGCGGACCATATACTTATCTGTGGACAGGCGGAGCAACTACACAAACTGCTTCTAATCTTTCAGCAGGAAATTATACTGTTACTGTAACAGGAGCAGGAAACTGCACGGCTACAGCTACTGCAATTGTTGGAGCATCTGGAAGTGGTGTTGGTCTTTCTTCATCATTTACTCCGGCAGCTTGCGGCAATAATAACGGTACTGCAAGTGTGAGCATTACCAGCGGCACAGGACCATTTACTTATGCTTGGAGCAATGGAGGAACTACTTCATCTTTATTAAACCTTGCAGCCGCAACATATACAGTTACAGTGACTGGAAGCGGAAATTGTACAGCTACCGCAAGTATCAATGTAAGTTCAACGGCAGGAGTTTCGTTAACTACATCGGGAACAAATGCAGGTTGCACATCAACAGGTTCGGTAACTGCAAATGTAACAGCAGGCACAGGTCCTTATACTTACGTTTGGAGTAATGGAGCTACTACACAAACAGCTAGTAGCCTAGCCGCAGGAACTTATAATGTTACGGTAACTGGCGCAGGAAATTGTACCGCTACAGCTACGGTTAGTATTATTTCATCGGGAGGAATTACACTTACACCTTCTGCTGTAAACACAAGCTGCGGAAACAATAACGGCACGGCAAGTGTAACAGCCACAGGCGGAAGCGGTTCTTATTCTTACAGCTGGAGCGGTGGCGGAAGCGGTTCTTCGCTTTCAAATCTTGCAGCAGGAACTTACACCGTAACAGTGAATGATAACGGTGGTTGCAGTTCAACCGCCAGTATGATTATAAGCCCAAGCGGAAACGGAACTGTGCATGTAACAGCGGCAAATCCTATTATGTGCGCAGGTGACAGTATTCAGGTTTGTGCCGATAACACTTACAATTCTTACTTGTGGAATAACGGTGCTACCACGCAATGTATCTATGCGCACAATGCAGGCAACTATTATGTAACTGTAACCGATGCAGGAAACTGCACCGCAACTTCTAACCACGTGCCTGTTCAGGTTTATCCGTTGCCTCCGGTTTCTATCAGCGTAAATGGTGATACACTTACTGCTTATAATGCAGTTACGTATCAATGGTATTTCAATGGTGGGGCAATTAGTGGTGCAACCAACCACATTTATGTTGCCACACAAAACGGAACTTATACACTGGCTATTACCGATACCAACGGATGCCGTGTTACATCAAATCCTATTTCAATAAACACAGTAGGCATAGCTTCATTGCTAGAAGGTGAACCGTTGAGAGTTTATCCTAACCCGTTAGAAAACGGTTACTGGACTTTAGAAACAGGAGCGAATGCGATAGGTAGCAAAGTGGAAATATTCGATGATAACGGCAGATTGGTTTATCTATCAGAAATTGTAAGCGCAAAATCTGAAATTGAACTGAACGTAGCCAGTGGTATTTATATGATGCGGGTGTCAAGTGCTAAACATGCGGTCACGTTGAAGTTGATTAAGTTATAGAACGTGACATCTATTTGAAATTATTTATCGTCTTTAAAATATCACTAACCTTAACCCCCTGACAAGTGAAATTATTTTTAACGGCAGTTATCTGCCTGCTCTGTTCTTCGGTTTTCTCTGCCGACTGGACAACCTACTTCAAAAATGAGAAAATAGAAATTCAATTTCAATATGCCGATTGTCATGACGTGCACAATGGCCTTCATCAGCAGAAAATATTTCTGCGATTTGTAAATCTATCAAATCAAAAAGAGGAAGTTTCTTTTACCAAAGAACTCACATTCAACAACGGAAAAACCAGTAATGCTGATGCAAGAACGTTTACAGTTCTATTGAATGCAAACGAAGAAAAAACAGGAGAATGCTCTAACAAGGAAGACAATGCTCTGTTTCTTTTTTCTAAGCAGTTGAACTTTACTTCAACTGAATTGAGAAAGTTTGAATTGAAAAATATTTCGGTAAAAACAATTCAATAAACAGAAACAATGAAAAAAATTTTACCCATCCTTCTCAGTTTTTTCATTACACAAAATATTTTTTCTCAAGGTTGTACCGTTACCGGTTCTTCTCCTGCTGATACAATAGTTTGCGGAGACAGAGTTTTACTTTCTGCTTTCGGGCAGGCACAAGGCAATGCGCTGCTTTCTGAAAATTTCAACACAGGCTCTTATGGTCCTGGTTGGGCTTCAACACAACAAGCCATGTGGAATAATCCATGTAGTCCGGGCGGTGTAGATGGCACTACTCATATCTGGATGGGAAACTCAGGGCCGGTTCCAAGAATTTTGACCACTACATCTTTTAATTTAAGTAGCTGTGCAGTAGCGGGTGTTACTATTTGTTTTGATATGCTTTTTGCCACACAAGGCAATGCAGCTCCATGCGAAGGACCCGATGAACCGCAGGAAGGAGTTTTTCTTCAATACTCCATTGACAACGGAGCCACTTGGATTGACATTCATTACTTTGACCCTAATGGAGGTTACGATGCACAGTTTGTAAACTGGAACAACTGGTGTTTTCCTGTACCGTTGGCTGCACTTACTGCTAATACAAAGTTTCGTTGGTTTCAAGATGCCGATTCAGGAGCTGATTATGACCACTGGGGAATTGACAATGTTGTAATTTATTGCAACGACCCTACCTACAATATTGTTTGGCAACATGATGGCTATAACTTAGGACCCGTTGGCGGAACTGATCCGAATGCTGTGGCTCCGCACACTACAACCAGCTATGTGGTTACTATGAGTAATGGAACGCAGACGTGTCATGATACGGTAACTATAGTTGTAGTAAATCCAACCATTGTGCTTAATGCAGGTAACGATACCAGCATTTGCAGCGGACAATGCTTAACGCTTAACGCTACTGCAAAAGTGGTTAAGAAACCTACAAAAACTCCCACCTATCGAAATCAGGAGGTGGCAACTATTAGCGGCACACCGGGCTTTCCCGGCTTCCCTCCTATTATTCCTGCCACACCAGGCACGGCTTTTTTGAACATGGATATAAATATCACGAACCTGAATTTAGCTACAGTTCCTAATAATTATATCACCGGTGTTTGCATTAACTCATTGAACATGATATTGTTTGCAGGCATAAACATCTTCGAAATTTGGTTAGTGTGCCCGAGTGGCGATTCTATTTTATTGGTGCCCGATAGTACACTTACAGGAAATACTTTAACCAATACTTGTTTTGTCCCTGCAGGAAGTAACATCATCAGTGCTGCTTCGCCATACACAGGTAATTATGCGCCTAATCAATCATTCAACGGACTTGCAGGTTGTAGTGCAAATGGAGTTTGGTCGCTTCACTTGGTTGCAGTGTTTAACGGATTCTCACTTCCTACAGGTAACTTCAATAGCTGGAGTATATCCTTTAACGACCCCGAAATTGCATACGTAGGAAATTTCAATTGGAACCCAACTGCGGGTATGACAAATCCTTTGACACTTACACCAACGGTCTGTCCGCCACCAACGGCTTATACGCTTACTGTTTCTGATACTGCAGGATGCGTTACACAAAACGATGTTATTAATGTAACCACACATGCCTGTTGCGGATTGAGTGCGACTGTTACTCAAGTGCAACCCACATGCGGTGGAACTAACGGA
Organism: Bacteroidota bacterium; assembly: GCA_947476645.1. GTDB lineage: Bacteria > Bacteroidota > Bacteroidia > Chitinophagales > LD1 > Bog-950. The sequence goes on along the minus strand of CANJRM010000016.1, from coordinate 23,692 downwards.
AGCATCAATGTAAATCCTGTACCAGCGGGAACATATTCGTATGCATGGAGTGATGGACCTTCTGTTTTGCAAAACAGAACAGGATTGGGTGCAGGAACATACACGGTTACTATTACCGATGTAAATACACCAACCTGCACATTCGATACAACGATTACCTTAAATTCAAACAGCACGTTGAATGTTTCATTGACGAATCCTATCAATCCAACCTGCGCAGGAAGCGATGGCTCTATTACTTTTAGTTTAAGTGGTGGTACTGCTCCTTATGCAATTACCATTGATACCAACGGAACTTCGTTCACTATCAATTCACCTTTCCCTATACCTTCTACAACTATCAATACAGTTCCGGCAGGCGCAGTAAATATTTCGGTGACCGATGCTTTAGGATGCACAGCGACTGCAAATGCAGTATTAACTGCTCCTGTAAATTGTTGCGGGTTTACAGTTAGTGCGGTTCTTGTTCAACCAACCTGCGGACAAAACAATGGAAGTGTTTCGCTTACTCCGGCAGGTGGTTCAGGCAATTATACTTACGCATGGGGCGGTGGACAAAATACTTCTGCAGTAACAAATGTTGGAGCAGCTACTTACTCAGTTACCATTACAGATAACGGTTTCGTGAATTGTTTTATTGATACTACTTTCACCTTGAACTCAAACAGTACGTTGAATGTTTCGTTGACTAATCCAATCAATCCAACTTGTGCAGGAAGCGATGGCTCTATTACTTTTAGTTTAGGTGGTGGAACTGCTCCTTATGCAATTACCATTGATACCAACGGAACTTCGTTCACTATCAATTCACCTGTGCCTATTCCATCAACAACTATCAATACAGTTCCGGCAGGTGCGGTAAGTATTTCTGTAACCGATGCTTTAGGATGCACAGCCACAGCAAATGCTGCATTAGTTGCTCCTGCAAATTGTTGCACGTTTACTATAAGCGCTGTGCTTGCACAACCTGCATGCGCACAAACCAACGGAAGCATTGCCATCACATCGACAAACGGTTCAGGAAATTACACTTACGCATGGGGTGGCGGACAAAATACTTCTGCCGTTACAACACTCGGTGCAGGAAATTATTTAGTAACCATTACCGATAATGCTTACGCGAATTGTTTTATTGACACTTCATTTTCATTGAGCAATCCGAATGCACCTGTAATAAATAATATTGCGGTGGTTGATGAAACCTGCAATGGAAACGATGGCTCTGTTACTGTAACTGCGAGTGGAGGAACAGGAGCGCTGAGTATTTTGTGGAGTAATTCGGCTGTAACATTTACACTATTGAACATGGCTGCAGGCAGTTACGGTTTTACTGTTACCGATGCTTCGGGTTGTGCAACTGCAGGAACTGCAACCGTGAATCCTGCAACAGGTTGTTGCTTTTTACAAACTGCGGTTACGCTCATTCCACCAACATGCGGATTGAACAACGCAACGCTTACGGTAAACATTTCTATTGCAGGAGTTCCGCCCTACACTTATTCCATTGACGGAATAAATTATCAGGGACAAAATGTCTTCAGCAATGTGGCTTCAGGAAATTACAATGTAATAACGCGCGATGTAAACGGATGCAGTGATACTGTGGCGGCTGTTGTTCCTGCTTCAAGCAACAATTTAAATGTAACTACAGTTGTTACCAACGTTTCCTGCTTTGGTGCAAACGATGGAACTGCTACTGCAAATCCTTTGGGCGGAAATCCTCCTTATGGTTTTGTTTGGAGTAACGCGGGAAACACTGCCACTATTTCAAATCTTTCAGCAGGAAATTATGATGTTACCGTAAGCGACCTTGCTGGTTGCACAGGAACTGCCACTGCAAATATTACTGAACCGCAAGCACTCACCGTTTCCCTTGGAAACGATACCACGCTTTGTATTGGATTGCCTGTAATGCTTAATGCAGGAAGTGGCTATGCAACTTACTTGTGGAGCACGAATGAAATAACACAAACCATTGTTCCGACTATTGCAGGAATTTATTCAGTTGTAGTGACCGATGCAAACGGTTGTTCTGCTACTGATGGTGTGAATGTAAATTTTGTTCCGCTACCACTTCTTGATTTAGGTGAAGACAAAATTGCGTATGAAGGAACTTATGTTGGTTTGTTCTCCAGTGTAAATGATGGAACAACTACAACCGGAACTTACAACTGGCAACCCGATACGTTGCTCAGCTGCACAGCTTGTCAAAACACAGTGGCTTATGCTTCTGATACAATTAGCTACACACTTACTTTCACCGATAATTATGGATGCGCTGCAACAGACAACATCAATTTGTTTGTGATTCCTCTTGGTAATGTTTATTGGCCCAACGCATTTACTCCAACAGGTGATGGCAACAACGATGTGTATTTGCCTTTCGGTAGCGGAGTGAAACAAATCAACTGGTCTATCTTCAACCGTTGGGGCGAAAAGGTTTTTGAAAGCGATAATTTCTATAGCGGTTGGGATGGAACTTACAAAGGCGCGCCAGTGCCAATGGGTGTTTATGTTTACTCGGCTACTGCTGTAAAAATGGATAACACCACCAAGAAGTATAAAGGAAGTGTGACGCTGATTCGTTGATGTTGAAAAGCATACCGCAGGGATAATGACACTAGTTTTTCCCTACGGTATGTTTTTATATTTTTACAGCGCAAAATTTAAAACCAAACAAAAAAGCATTTGAGTACAATTCAACGCCCTTCCTATCCACGCGGTCCGCGTGCACCATTTAAAAAAGAAGCTGAGCACAACATCAACGAAAAAATTCGTCACGCTGAAATTCGTTTAGTAGGCGAAAACATTACTCCCGGAATTTTCACCATTAAACAAGCGCTTGATAAAGCTATTGAGTTAGGGCTCGACTTGGTTGAAATTTCTCCTAATGCAGTACCTCCTGTTTGTAAATTAGTTGACTACAACAAATTCCTTTACGAAAAGAAGCGGAAGGAAAAAGAAATAAAAGCGCACGCTAAAAAAGTAGAAGTAAAAGAAATTCGCTTTACTCCGAATACAGATGAACATGATGTAGAGTTCAAAGCAAAACATGCTGAAGCTTTTCTTAAAGATGGTAACAAGGTTCGCACGTTTGTAATGTTCAAAGGCCGTTCTATTGTGTTTAAAGAGCGCGGTGAATTGTTATTGCTTCAATTTGCAGACCGCTTAAAAGATTCAGCAATCGTTGAACAACTACCTGCACTTGAAGGAAAGAAAATGTTTATGACTTTAGCTCCTAAGAGCAAGAAGAAATAGTTTCTGTTCTTCGGTAAAATCCAGCTTCTGTTTTTGTAACTCTTCCGTCTTCCTCAAATATTTTTCTACAAACTTTTTGTGCGCTTCGCTGTTCGCATTTCTGGGGCGGTGCTTTGCTGCGGCTATAATTTCTTCTACTTCTTTTATTAAACCGGTAGTAGCCTTACTGAAAAATGTATCAGCAAAGCTTTGCCATACATAATCTGTTGCCTGATAGTTTGGGTGAAGCATATCTTCGGAGAAGAAGCGGTAATCGCGTAAATCATCCATCACTAATTCGTAAGCAGGGAAGTAATACAAATCAGGAAATTGATTTTGCAGTTCATGAAGGGCAGTGAACAAATGCGCTTTACTCACCGAGTTTTCGTAATGACCAAAAGCAAAATAGCGAACAGGGCTAATGGTGAGCACAGTTTTAAGTTTACTGTTTTCAGTTTTTAGTTTTGTGAGCGCGTTACTTAAAGCATCAACAATTTCGCTTGGAGCAAGTAAGCGTTTATCGAAATTATTTCCTGAAAGTTTATGGCAGTTAGAAACTATCTGTCTTTCCTTCAAACTAAAAACATGCGATGTGCCGAAGGTTAGAAAAAGAACACTTGCGCTTTTTAATGCTGCGGATGCATCATTCAAATTCGTGTTGATGATTTGTAACGTGTCGTTTTTACTGCTGCGCGAAAAACTACCGTGATGGTCGTAACTGTGATAAAGTTCATCGTGATAAACTAAATCAGTTTCGGTGTAAGGTTTGCCACTTAGTAAACGTTCGATTGAATTGGCAATGGAATAGGGATTGTATTGCTGACCAAAAGGATTGATACAGGTGTTGAATTTACGCTCCTGAAATTTTTTGCCGATGTTTTCGGAGAAGCAGGAACCAATGCTGATTAAACTATCGGCATGTGAAATTTGAAACGAAGGTGAAGCGGGTTTTACAACCGTTCTGAAATTATTCATTGCACAAAGAAAATTATCTTGCCCGAAAAAATTTGGTTTATGCAATTCATTTACATACTCACGCTCAACAAAAAATATCACGAGCAACAAAACTGGACGGAAGAAACCAACGCAACTATGAGCGCGCATTTTAATTACCTCAAAGATTTGTTTGAGCAAGGTGTAATGAAACACGTAGGCAGAACGGATATGCCTTTTGAAAGTGAAGACTTAAATGGTTATGCCATTTTCGAAACGGAGTCTTCTGAATCGGCAAATACAATTATGCAGAACGACCCCGCAGTGCGTGATGTATTAATGAGCGCAAAGCTGTTGCCTTACCTGATTGTGTTTCAGAAATAGATTAGAGCCAACTACGTTAGCTTCTGTATTGTTCAATTACACTCAACACCGTTTCGTTATCGAGTAACGAATCATCCATATCGAAGATGATGGTGTGCTCATCGAAGTTAATGAGCAGACCGCGCTCCAGATTAAGAAGCGCTTCGTGTTTGTTGCCCGCCTGTAAATAGAAAACTGCTTTGATGTAGAAAATATCGGCACTGTTTTCAAACTTCTGCTCTGCTTCATTCAATACCTGAAATGCTTTGCGGTAGTCTTCTACGTTGAGATAGGCAGTGGCAAGATTTATCCAGTTCTGTTTGTCCTGCGTGTCGAGTTGAAAAAGTTTTTCAAAAATATCAAGTGCTTTTTCGCCATCATCTACACTCATGTAAGCATCGGCAAGTGCGGCTAAGAATTCGGTGTTTTCTTTATTGAGCTTAACGGCACGTTCAAACGATGAAATAGCTTTCTGCCATTTTTCTTCCTCCCTATACGTTTCGCCAATGCGAAAGAAAGCTTCGTCATAATACGGGTCAACGGCAATAGCTTTGCGCAGGTAAGCGCGCGCCTTCGAAAGCTCGTTGAGCATTTCATATGTCTCCGCTGTTTTGAGATAAAGTTCTTTTTGCGGCTTCGACATTTTAATAGCATCTATATAATACTGAAGCGCATCTTCATACAGCTCCATATTAAATTTTACATCGCCACAACAAATGTAAGCTCCGTCAAACTTTTCATCTATAGCCATTACATATTCAAAAGCTTCGAGTGCTTTTTCATACTGATGCAAACCTGCATGGGCATGACCCAGATTGAACCACGCCAAATGTGCATACGGACTTTGTTCAATTATTTCTTCATGAAATATAATGCTGCCTTCGTAGTCCTGCGTTAGTTCTACACAAAACCAAAAACGGTTGAGCGCCTCTTCGTTTGCAGGGTCAAGCCGCACGGCTGTTTTGAGTATCTCTACTACTTCGGGATATTTCTGCTGGTCTTCGAGTATGTCGGCTATCTCTAAATACAATTCGCATTTATCTTCGGTATCAGTTGCCTGCGCTAAAGCAAATTCAGCTTCGGCTATGGCTTGTGCATGTTTGCCTTGCCACAAATACACATCGGCACGAATGAGAAATATATTGATGTCGGTAGGGTCTAACTTCTGCGCTTCTTCTAAAGCGTAAAGTGCTTCATCAAACTTTTTATCGTTGGCGAGTATTTCTGCCTGCTTGATATAGAAAAAACCCGAGAAAGAATATTGATTGAGTGCTTCTTCAATTACACGCAGTGCTTTTTGCGGGGCGCGATTTTCCTGATAAAACTGTATAATTTGCTCGTAGTGTTCTTCGTCTAAATAAATGGGTCGCTTCAGTTTTTCGGCCTCTTCATACTGTTTTACCAAATCCATAATTTCGCCAAAAGAGGGTTCCTGAGATTCATTTTCTTCCATAGTTACATTTTGAGTGAAGGAATCAATTCCACTTGCGCTGTAAAAGAACGTTATTTTATATCAGCTACAAACCGAAAGTAATTTTGTAAACGAATTTAATCAATCTGTTTTTTCAACAGTACTGACGTGCATTGTATAAAATTATTGCAGCCTTAACACCTCGTTTAAAAATTACTTGTTTCTTTACTTACCTAAGTTGCGTTTGTATATTTACCTTAAATCCCTTTTATGAAAAACATTTTTACACTCCTGCTCCTCTCCTTTTCTTTTCTTGGTTTTGCGCAAACAGTAACGCATGGTCCTATTGTGGGCGGGGTTACTGATTCTTCGTGCCGCGTATTTGTGCGCACTTCATTGGCTACTGCTTTTACAGTAGAAGCCAGCACACAAAGTAATTTCTCTTCGGGTGTGGTTTCGTTTAACGGCACTACCGATGCAGCTAAAGACACCATAGCCATAGTAAACATAACCGGGCTTGCACCCGATACTAAATATTATGTGCGCGTAACTATTAGTGCGGTGCCGGCAAGTGCAGTAGCCTCTTTCGAAACCTTTCATGCCGCGGCTAATTCCAGCGCGCATCAGGTGTTTGTAACGGGCTCGTGCATTTACGATTTGCTCGACAGCAACGCTACTTTATTTAACCGCGCGGGGCTTTATCACCCAAAAGCATTTATACAAATGGGCGATTGGGGTTATCCTGATGCAGCTACAGGCGCACAGGATATTTATTTGAGTAATCCGCCAACAAGTTATGCGGCTACTTACAGCAATCATCAAACGTTTTACAAAATGCGTTACGAAAGCCCGAGCCATTTGGGCTTTATGCAAACCACTTCTACCGATTACATGTATGACGACCACGATTTTCTAAATGATAACTGTGGTGATGATGCTACCTCGGGTTTTGGTTTAAACTTTTTGGGCGACCTGGGTGCGCCAACGGTTTACACACAACCCGTTCAGGCGCGTTTGAATTCTATCAAAGCCTATCTCGAATGGTTCCCCGGTTATAAAGTGGTGGACAGCACCGAGGGAATTTACCACAGCTTCCGTTCGGGTAACGTAGAAATATTTGTTCCTGACCTTCGCTCTATGCGCACCCCGCAGGCGGCTGCTATTAAAAAAGTAGGAAGCAATTGGGTGTATTCTCCGCCTGTTGGCTATTCGTTAGTAGGTGCTAACCAAATGAACTGGTTGAAGAATGCATTGGCAAACTCTACGGCTACATGGAAAATAATTATCAGCAGCGATGCTTTCAATCTTGGTTTGCGCATTACTACCGATACCTGTTTGAAAATAGGAAACGGTGGAGTGCCTTACTGGGCTCCCGCTGTTTCGGGCATTACTTTACCCAACAAAGGTTATACAGCCGTGCAAAATTATGCCGACTGCTGGGCGGGCTTTCATGAAGATGCCGACACACTCGTGACCTTCATTATGAATAACAATATCAAGAACGTGTTTGTGGTGAGTGGCGATACGCACACCGTTGGTTTAGATGACGGAACCAATTCGGGATTACCTGAGCTGAACAGCGGCAATTTGAAAAAGGCGAACTCTTTAGAGTGGATGACCAATCAGCAGTTTATGCACTTCAACATCTGGAACAAAGGCGGAACCGGTTTGTGCAATGCCAATAATTTTGAGCAATCGTTTGGTAAAGTAGAAACATGGGGCAACGATTCTTTGCGTTTGAGCGCGCATGATAACACAGGTGCCGAAATTTGCGGATGGACTTTTGCGGCTAACGAAGCTTACAAATACAATCCGCTTCATTACATCAACCGCATTCCAAATGCAGTAAATGATGTGGCGAATATCCCCACCAACGGCACAGCTACGGTAACTGTTTTGAATAATGATTCAGATATTGAGAACGACCCGATGTTTGTGAACCTGAAAACAAACCCGGCTAACGGAACGGTGGTGGTGAATGGCGACAACACCATTACTTACACACCAACCAATGGCTACACCGGCACCGATACCTTTGATTACGTGGTGTGCGACCACAGCAATGCTTCGTGTTATAACTGTGCGGTTGCACGCGTTACCGTGAACGTGGGCGTAAACGGTATTGTTGAAGCTGCTCCTTTAAAGATTGTGGTTTACCCGAACCCTACCGATGGTTTGGTGTATGTGCTGTCTTCGGAGCAAATTCCTTTGCACGTTCAAATTCAAAACCTGCTTGGCGAAACCCTGCTTGACGAAAAAGTAAACGGCAGCGAAAGCTTTGATGTGTCAAATCTGGCAAGCGGCAATTATGTATGTGCGGTTACCAGTTTGCAAACTAATGAAACAGTGAAGAGGAGATTGACCGTGGTGCGGTAGTCTCTAGCTTTAAAAACAGAAAAGCCCCCCGAGTAATTGGGGGGCTTTTCTGTTTTTCAGGAATATCGATAGTTTACTTTTGCTTGCCTGTTTATGCTGCTCTACCCAAAGTTGCAGTACGAAACTCCCGGCTTAAAACAAAGGCTAAAAGGCAGAAATATTTATCAAAGCAATTGCGAACTGTTAGTGCAAATACAAAGCCAGCCAGGCTTTCACTTCGGCATATATCTGCGTCATGTTCACCGAACCGGGGCCTACCACATCGTGCCCGGCATTTCCAAAAAATGTGGTGTCGGTAATTACACCATAAGCCGTAAGCGTGTCGAACATGCGCTGGCTGTGTGCAGGCGGCACCAGGTTATCTAAACTACCGTGAAATAACAGGGTAGGCACCTGCTTATGATAGTTAACGGGGCTGGCATCGTAATACACCTGCGGGTTGCTTTGTTCTGTAGCACCCAGAAACTGCTGAAACACATAGCCAATAGAATAGTTATTGGCATACTGCTGAAACACAGAGTCGGCCATATCGCAGGGACCTGCCATGGATATAACGGCTTTAACCACCTGTGCGGTATCGAAACCATGTGCGTATAAGAGCGACATATGTGCGCCAGCACTTGCGCCCATAAGCGCAAAGCGGTTGGTGCCTATGTTCCAGTCAGCGGCTTTGCTGTTGATGTAGTTAATGGCCATTTGCACATCCTGCATTTGATGACGGAAATCGCCATCGGCATAGCGGTAATTGATAGTAGCCACCGCATACCCTTCGCCCTTTATGGTATTAATTACTTCGGCAGGCCAGTCGGTTTTATTGCCCGCTACCCAGCCTCCACCGTGTATAAGCATAACCACGGGTGTGCTGCTGCTGTGTGTGCCGGGCAGATACACATCCATTTTATTGCGGGCGAAAGGCCCGTAGGTTTCGTCAGAAAGGGTGGCTTTTTGTGCAGCGGAAGGAAAGCGGCACGAGGCCATTGAAAGCAGAAACAAGGCGGTGGTTAGAATAGTTCTCATGGCTGCAAATAAAATAAGAAAACAACTAATCTATGCGATAATTTAACGCCTGAAGGACTCCCTGTTTTTGATTCAATTTTGATTTCCTAGTTGTTGCCCTACCCTTTATTTTTGGTTTTAATCCATCACCTGCCTGCTGCCCGCAGCAGGCATTAAAACCTACGTTATGAAAGCAAAAACAACTTTCAATGAAGCGGCATGGTTCCGCCAAACAAAACGCATTATTCTTCTGCATTTAACCGACTCGCGTTTATCGGTTTTCTTTTTAGCGCACCAAACAGGCACAGGGCGCAGAACATTAGAGCGAAGAATAAAGCGATTAACAGGTTTAACTGTGCTGCAATATATTACTGAACATCAGTTACTTAAAGCCAAGCAATTGATTGAAAATAAGGAAGTAACCAGCGTTGCCAAAGCAGCTAAAGCTGCGGGGTTTACAAAGCCCGGATACTTTGCCGCCTTGTTTAAACGCAGGTTCGGGGTGTTGCCTTTGGTGCTTATTAAAACGGTGGCAAAGCAGTAGCCCAAGTGGCGGTTAACCGCCAAAGCCCACTTTGTCGCAATCGGGGCTGTAGCATGTGTTTTATTTGCCGAAGCAAACACGGTAATAACGATGATTACTTCTGCAACTTCAGTAAAAATGCTTTTTAAGGAAATGGTAGCTACTGTAACTCCTACAACTACCATATCGAACGATATGATGCAAGTCGGAACTCCTACAACTACCATATCGAACGATATGATGCAGGTCGGAACTCCAACAGACGCCACCGCGAACGAGATGATGCCTGTAGGAGTTACAGTAGTAAAAAACGACTTTTCGGTAACTGCTGTTGTTTCAAACCACGCGTATTCTTCATTCAATAAATATTCATTCATCTAAAAACAAACCATTATGGAAAGAATTTGGTTCTTTATCGACAATCAGTTTCTAAACGTTACCGCAAGAAACTTCAAACGAGCCGTAAAGCTCAGTAACTACCACGATGCAGCCCTCAAAAAGCTATCGCTGGAACTGCCCGTTAACCCCGATATTGTGGCGCTTTACAACCGCTACCACACCGCCCACTTGCAGTTAGTGGCCGACTACAACGCCTGGAAAGCCGCAGGCGGCACGCAGGAGGGGGAAACGCTGAACGTAACCCTCAATTTAAAGCTGCTGCTCAAAAAAGTAAAACGCTGGGAGGCGCAGGTATTGCTGGTGTATGACCCCGATACCCCGCGCTACAAAGCTATCTTCCCTAACGGCCGTTCGCCTTTCGGCTCTACCAAAAGCATTCAGGAACGTATAGATGCCGTAAATGCCCTTAGCATAGCCATAGGCACCGATGCCGCGCTTGCTGCTACCAAAGCCGAAGTAGATGCCTATTACATTACTTTGGACGATAGCCGCGACACACAGGAAAGCAGCAAAGCCACCACCAAGGGCGGAAGCAATGCCGTTAATGCTTCGCGCATGGAAGCCATGAAACTGCAATACAGCGATGTGGGTTATTTCATTTACAACTGGTATCAGAACCCTATTGACATTGCTCCTTTGTTTGACCTCGACACGCTGCGCGAAAACCGCCAGAGCATTTTCACCGGTACACTGACTCCAAACGAAAACAAAGCAGTAGTAACCCGCACGCTTTTAGCCGATGATGATTTAGTGCTCGAAGTTTTTGGCACAGGCACAGCCAAAGTTTATCTCGCCACCACCGCTAACGGTACTGACAGCACCCCTGTAACCGTAACCGGTGATGCGGCTAAATTAAACATTACCGCAGCCGCCTTCGGCATTACCGACTACGGCACCCACCGCTATATAACTATCGTGAACCAAAGCGGAACAGAGACGTTGCATTTTAAAATTACGTTGAAGTAAGATAGAAATTTTGCTTTGGTTACTATAGCAAAAGCCACCACTTTCAGAGGTGGTTTTTGTGTTTTAAGGCATATAACCACCTCAAAATTCGCACTTAAAAAATCACGGTTTTCCGTGATTGCGGGGTAAGGAATTTAGAACATACTTTGTGTTGACACAACTGAAGGGGTGCTATAGGCTTATTCCTGCCACAAAAGGCAAATAGCTTTTCACCATTTTATTGAATTGACACACTGCCAAACGGCTACAAATAAATTAAAATAGAAAAACTGCTAAACAGGCAGAGTTAAGTGCATTTATATAATCGGCAATTGACAAAACAAGTAAACCAAATACATCAACTAAACAATTACAAACCTTTAAAAACAAAACCATGAAAAAGAATGTCCTTTTCCTGTCTCTTGTATTTGCCTGCCTTTTTGTGCTGGCACAAGTACCGCAAACTTTTCCTTATCAGGCAGTAGCTCGAGATGCGAGTGGCAACCTTTTAGCTAACCAAAACATTGCTTTGCGTTTCAGCATTCTCGATGGCAGCAGCAGCGGCACAGTAGTTTATCAAGAAACCCAAACAGCCACTACAAACGCTCTTGGTCTGTTTAACCTCAACATAGGGCAAGGCACTGTAGTAAGCGGCACCTTCGGTGGAGTAGCATGGGGCAATAGCTCTAAATATGTAAAAGTAGAACTTGACCCTGCAGGTGGAAGTTCTTACACCGTAATGGGCACTTCGCAATTGTTGAGTGTTCCTTACGCGCTCTATGCAAACAATGCAACAGCCACTTACCGCTGGGCAACTTTTAGTACCTACGAACAATGCTGTAACTGGGCAATGAATAATGACGCCAGTTTATTTGGCGGAATAAACCCTTCAACATGGACAGATGGAAATGGGCAGGCCTATCAAATGTCTTCAGATAAAGAAGTGCTAAGAGCGCTCTATACAAAAAAAGGATATGCTAAGAAAAACGCTTTAATCATGAACGAGGACTGGATGTCTTACTCATCTACTAACGGCAAAGTAGTTACTGTTCTTTTTCGAATAAATAATACTACAGGCTCAGCTATTACCTGGAGCCCTAATTTTTGGTATTCAGCTTATTCAGCATGGAGTGAAGTAGCCAGTGTTTCTCTTAATGGTGCCAATACATGGAGTGCAAACGCAAGTGGCCAAACTACTCTGTCGCTTAGCATACCGGCCAACAGGGTAAGCACGGTTATTTTTGTTTCTACTTCTGGTGTTCCAGCCGGTTCGATGAGAAATGTCCGTTTAGGATTTGTTGGTAATTCCCTCGCTTTGCCCGCGGGTTTAGAGTTTATAGATGATTTGGATACTGCTACCGGTGGATGGACTCAATAATTTACATAATCATAATTAGCTCAATCTGACTATATGAAGAAACTAATACTTGCTTTACTCCTTACCTGCTTTTACATAAGCTGGGTAGGTGTAAGCGCGCAAACACTCAGCCCCTCGGTATATCCGTCTACAGGCGGTTATCAGGCTGCCGGAAGTGCCACACTCAGTTGGACCATCGGTCAACCCGTTCAACCAACCCTTACCGGTGGTGGCAAAATGCTTTCACAAGGCTTTCAACAACCCGAAGTAAGAAAATGGTATTTAGATGCCGATGCTGATGGTTACTATGTAAGCACCACAACTTCATGGACAAGTCCCGGTGCAGGCTACAAAACTACAGCCACCACCCTGGGCGATTGCAACGACAACGATGCAACTAAACACGCGTCCTTTAATTTCTATGCCGATACCGATGGCGATGGCTACGGTGCAGGAAGTTTAGTAAGCGTTTGCGCTGTTGATGCCAACACACCGCCAAGCGGCTACTCGTTAAACAATACGGATTGCGCTGCTTCTAATGCTGCTATACACCCCGGTGCTACCGAAATATGCGGTAACGGCATTGATGATAATTGCGATGGTAATATTGATGAGGGTTGCTATACCGTTTCGGCAGTATTAGGTAACGCAGTTTGCTCAGTAAACAATGGCTTTGTAAACATTATCGTTAACGGAGGTTCGGCACCTTATACTTATCACTGGAGCAATAACGCTTCTACACAGGATATTACCGGTTTGGGAGCAGGCACTTACGATGTAACTGTAACCGACAATTTGGGCGTAACAGTTGGCGGCAGTTATACTTTACTGGCAGTAATGCCTACCGGCACACCTGCAAAACCACTGGCTATAGCAGGCAGCACGATTATTTGTCCTGCAACTGTGTATACATATTCCATTGACCCTGTTCAGTTATCGAGTAGTTATTTATGGGTAATTTCACCTTCTGCTAACGCTACTATACTCAGCGGTCAGGGCACTACCGAAATTACCTTACAGGTAACCAATAGCTTCACCACAGGCGCACTTACGGTATATGCTCAAAACTGTATAGGCACAAGCCCTTCACAAAAGATTACTTTAACCAAGGTGGCTAAACCTATAACACCGGGCACCATCGGTGGTACCGCGGCTGTATGTATTGGTTCAACTTACACTTACTCAGTAGCAGCAGTAACCAATGCCACATCTTACACATGGGCAGCACCTGCCAACACAAACATTACAGCAGGGCAGGGTACGAATAGTGTTACGGTTGAAATTCTTACGGGCTACACAACCGGTTCCTTAAGCGTTATTGCCAATGGTTGCAGTGGCTCGAGCCCGGCACGCACACTAACCGTTGCTAAAATACCTACACCGGGAACCCCGAATGTAATTACAGGAGCACCGGCTGTTTGCCCTGCTGCCTATACTTATTCAATTCCCGCTGCTACTAATGCCTCGTCATATGTATGGACAGCACCAGCTAATGCTTCGGTAACCGCAGGGCAGGGAACTACCGCAGCCGAAATAACCTTTACAGGTAGTTTTACTACCGGTAACATAAGCGTAGCAGCATCTAACTGCACCGGCACAAGTGCCGCAAGAACATTTGCTGTAACGAAAGTGCCTAAGGCACCTTTGGCTATTACGGGTCCAATAAGCGATGTATGCGGAACTACCACAGGTATAGTTTACTCTACTGCTGCCATTATAGGTGCAGATAGTTACAACTGGGTGGTAACCGGAGGAACAATAACCGGTGGCCAAACCACCACAAGTATTACGGTTGATTTCCCAGCAACCTTTGCATCGGCAACCGTCAAAGTGCAGGAAGTAACCACCTGTGCAGCCGGAGCATTCAAATCCGTTACGGTAACACAGAAAGGAGCTACACCGGGAGTAATTACAGGAACAACACCTGTTTGCCCTACCATGAGTTATACCTATAGTGTAGCAGCAGTAGCCAATGCGGTAACCTATAACTGGACCGTGCCTGCTGACTGGACTATCACAAACGGACAAGGAACTAACTCACTCGATGTTACTGCAGGAGCACTGGCAGGTAAAGTGACTATAACAGCTACCAATGCCTGCGGCACAGGAACAGCGGCTTCTAAAACTATTGCAATAGGAGTAGGATGCCGTTTAGCAAATCCAAACGGAATAGCTGATGCAGAAAATACAGAAGCTAAACTAATCATGAAGGTTTATCCAAACCCTGCTAACGGCAGCGAAGTAAGCATTGAACTCGAAGGAGTAACCGTTGAAGCCGAAATACAAATGCTTGATGTGCTTGGCCAAAACATAATGCCGAAACATTCCATAAAAGAAGGAGTAAGCACACTTGATATAAGCACATTTGCTGCCGGTATTTATGTAGTTGAATTAAGAGATGGCAATGTGAGAAAGACAGAGAGGTTAGTGATAGAATAAGCAATTCACGGCTCTACAAAAAACAAAAAGCCCCCGAGTACTCGGGGGCTTTTGTGTTTTAAAAAAATCCTAGTATAACTCGGTAGTTATATCAATTCCGAAAACCGAAGTTTCAGAAATTTCTTCTGTAATAGTTGCAGGGGTTGAAGTTTGAATTGTCTTGTTCATAGCGTTATGTTTTAGGATAGCTAATGTAGAGCGTGCTGCAGCAGAAACACAAAAAGAAAGTCTGTGTTTAACAAATCTATCCTTGTGTTTTTGTAAAAAACAGCATCTTAGACGCAACAAATAAATTCAATCAACTCCACTCCTATGCTTTCACTTCGACACTTATCTGTTGCATTCTTCGTTTTTGTTTTGTGCAATGTTTCTCAAACAACATTTGCCAATAACGCGGTTTACGAACAGCGCAGAACCGACTACATTACTAATGCGCTCAATAATTTTGTTGGCGATGCGCTCACG
Source organism: Bacteroidota bacterium (assembly GCA_947476645.1). Classification (GTDB taxonomy): domain Bacteria; phylum Bacteroidota; class Bacteroidia; order Chitinophagales; family LD1; genus Bog-950. The sequence goes on along the minus strand of CANJRM010000016.1, from coordinate 8,248 downwards.
CTTCAAGCATACCAGGGCGTGCCGCTCGACTCTGCTGCACTGCACAGTTTAGTTGGTGGCTTGCCTACACGAGGCACCGTTGATTTTGATTTAGTAAAGCTGGTGCGCATTCTGTATTTCACTAACGGTGCTTACGACACGCTTATTCTTCCTGCTATGAACGCTCTTCCTTACTGGCTTACATACGGTGATACATTACACGGTTACTGGAGCGAGAACCATATGATACAATGGATGAGCAGCGATTGGCTGATGCATGAAAAATACGGTCGCGCTATTGATAGCTCCTTAGATAACCGTCTTCGTCATTATCTGCATTTGAAAGTTGATTATGGTTTTTACGAATTCTTTTCATCGGTATACTCGCCTTATTGTTTAAGCGGCTTAATCAACCTTGCCGATTTTGCACAGGATGCCGAAATAAAAATGCTGGCAACTCAAGCCAGCCAACGTTTGCTCAAAGATATTTTGATGATTACAAATGATAAAGGAGTTTTTTATCCGGCAGCGGGCAGAAATTATTACGGCAAATATCTTTCGCCTTACGATCAAAACCACAACAACCTTATTTATTTGCTCACCGGTTTCGGACAAGCTCCTTCGAACTGTTCTCACGCAGGTGGATTTCTGGCCAGTTCAACACTCCCTGTCGATAGTGTAATTGATTCCTGGACTTCTTCTTTAGATATTACTTACCATATCGGCCATTCGCTTGACAGTGGTTTTGTGTTGAATGCAAGCCAATCAACTTTAGACAAAACTATTTTCCAATGGAGTAGCGGTGCATATTTTCATCCTGAAGTGGCTGCTGAAACTGCACAGCTTCTCACCGATTCAAATCTTTGGCACCATGTTGACTTTGCTCCGTTTGTTCAGTTTTCTTCTTTTCCTATTCCAACTATTGTTGCATTAGCTACATCGCTTAGCGTTGCATCACAAAGCTCTCTTATTTCAGAAGAGAATGTGCGCATCTTCAAACACAAGTCAATCACCCTTTCATCTGTTTATGATTTTTGGAAAGGCAAAGTGGGCTATCAGCAGTTTCCGTGTGTGGCAAACGTAGGCACTACACCTGTGTTCACCGCTTCGGGCAAAGTGAAACACGATTGGGATAATCGCTCTGCCACTAATGCCAATGAGCATTTGCCTTATGTGGAGCAGCACAGTAATGTGGCCTTGCTGATGTATCGTCCTGAGCCGGTGAGTTCGTTTCTGCCGTTTCACAATCCTGATGTGGCGTTGTTTTTTAATGAAGCCGATTACAATGAAGTGACCACCGATAGTTTGTGGCTAATGGGCAGACAGGGCAATAGTTATGTGGCGGTGCGCAGACATTGCATTGGCGAAATTGACAGCGTGAAAGCCTGTGTGATGGACAGCGGACAAACCTGGGTGATTATGGTAGGCGACAGCGATATGTATGGCAGCTTTGCAAATTTTCAAACCATCATTCATAACTCGCAGTTTGAAACGCGCTGGTATAACGATACTGCTACGCAGGAATTAGTTTACTACTCAAAAATAATTGTAGACACTACGAGTATTGCTTATGCATGGGGAGTGAGCACGGCTGTAACGGGAATCAATAGCCCGATGAATGCAAACAGCATTCATTCGTATCCGAATCCTTTTACCAACGAAATAAATCTCGATTTAGCGGCATTTAAAAATGAAGAACTGAGCATACGTGTGCAGAATATTTTAGGACAAACTGTTTTTGGAGAAAAAATACTGAGCGTAAACGAAGCGGCTAAAATCATTAACACACAAAATTGGAACGATGGCTTGTATGTGCTGAGCATAGAAACCCAAACCAATGTTTACAGCGCGAAGTTGGTGAAAGGAGAATAGGGCTTTTTGTATGCTCAAATTGCAAGTCGTTCCTTTATGCTTTTCTCTTCAGATTTCTTGCAAAGCGAACGGTCGCCTGTAGCAGTAGTGTGTTCGTAAAAGCTCAAACTGCTTTTATCAGAAAAAACTAAACTTGCGCAAAATAATAAGGGATGAAATACTACGACAGCATTATTGATACAGTGGGGAACACACCCTTAGTTAAGCTCAATAAAATAACGAAAGATATTCCGGGTTTGTTCTTGGCTAAAGTGGAGTACTTTAATCCCGGCAATTCTATCAAAGATCGCATAGGTATCAAGATGATTGAAGATGCCGAGAAGAGCGGCAAGCTAAAACCCGGTGGAACAATCATTGAATGCACTTCGGGAAACACCGGAATGGGTCTAGCCCTTGGAGCTGTGGTGAAGGGTTACAAATGTATTTTCACCACTACTGATAAACAATCAAAAACTAAATTGGATATTCTTCGTTCGCTGGGTGCCGAAGTAATTGTTTGCCCAACCAATGTAGAACCGGAAGACCCGCGTTCTTATTATTCGGTAGCAAAAAGATTGAACAAAGAAATTCCGAATTCGATTCACATGAATCAGTATGACAACCTGAGCAACCGACAAGCACATTACGAAACTACCGGTCCTGAAATATGGGAACAAACTGAAGGTAAGGTAACGCACTATGTAACCACGATTGGAACAGGTGGAACAGTAATGGGTGTGGCTATGTATTTGAAAGAGAAAAATCCGGCAGTAAAGGTGTTTGGCATTGATGTATATGGTTCGCTGCTCAAAAAATATCACGATACAGGAGAGTTGGACATGAACGAAGTTTATCCCTACATGACTGAAGGTATAGGTGAAGATTTTATACCGCAGAACTACGACATGAAATACATTGACCACATTGAACAGGTTACCGATAAAGAAGGCGCTGTAATGGCGCGCAGATTAGCCCGCGAAGAAGGACTTTTCTGTGGTTATAGTGCAGGAACTGTATTGCAAGGTCTTGTGCAACTGAAAGATAAATTCACTAAAGATGATGTAGTGGTTATTGTACTTCATGACCACGGCAGTAGATACGTAGCTAAAATTTACAATGACGATTGGATGCGAGAACGCGGATTTCTGATTGATGAAGTAGTGACCGCAAAAACAATTATTGAGCGCAAAAAAATTACGCAACTTGTTTTTGCAGAACCCCAGGAAACTGTAGCCAGTGCTTTTAAGAAAATGAAAGAAATGGCACTTACTCAGTTACCCGTAATGGATGGCGAAATAAATCTGGGCAGCTTAACCGAGCATGGCATTCTGCAATTGCTGATGGAAAATCCATATCACCGGGAAGATGAAGTAGGCAACGTAATGGGTCAGCCTTTCCCTTTTGTTCATCTCAACGAAACAGCAACCGACATCTCAAAATACATTTCAAAAGACAATACTGCAGTATTGGTAAAAGCCAATTCAGGAATGCTGCACATCATTACTGAGTTTGATTTGATAGAAGCTATGGCTTAAAACAGTTTGCATGTTGCTCTCTTCTATCGACCAACTCGGCAATAAAATTCAATTCAGTTTTCCTCCTAAGAGAATTATTTCGCTCGTCCCATCACAAACAGAATTGCTTTTCGATTTAGGATTAGATGAAGAGATTGTTGGCGTTACACGCTTTTGCATTCACCCAAAAGACCAAGTAAAAACTAAAGAAAAGATTGGCGGCACCAAACGGTTTGATATAGAGAAAACAAAATCTCTTCAACCCGATTTAATTATAGCCAACAAAGAAGAAAACTACGAAGAAGGGATTACAGAACTGCAAAAATATTTTCCTGTTTGGCTAAGTGACATTTACAATCTTGATGATGCATATGCGATGATGCGCGAAGTTTCGAGAATCACTAACCGCGAATTGGAAGGGCAAAAAATTATTCAAGAAATAAAAACCAACTTTTCTCAACTTTACACTTCGAACTTTGGGCTTCAAACTTGTGCTTACTTCATTTGGCGCAAGCCTTATATGGTAGTAGCAAAGAATACTTTTATTGATTCCATGCTCTATGTTTTTGGAATGAAGAATGTATTTGAAGATTTAGAACGCTATCCCGAAATAAATCCCGGGTTACTTACAGAACGCAAACCCGATTTTATTTTTCTGTCCAGCGAACCTTATTCTTTCTCTGAAAAGCATTTCGATGAGTTCAAAGAATTCTCCCCATCCTCAAAAATCATTTTAGTGGATGGAGAAATGTTTAGTTGGTATGGTAGTAGATTAAAGTACTCGGCAAAGTATTTTAAAGAACTTCGAATTCAACTATGCGGTTGAAATGAGAATCAGTCGTTGTAAATAATAATTCTGTTCCAAACGCTCTTCTTTGATTTGCCTTTCATCGCATCTACTTTTATAAAAACAGGAGTAGGGTCTTTTATTTTTTTTATCTCGTGAATAGCTTCTGAACTAATCGTATCGCCTTTAGAAATGTAATTCTTGCCTTCTTTCTCGTAAAGCGCAATGGTTACTTCTTTTACATCCATTTTATTCATGGTAACCTGATTATCATACATGCTTACCCAAGGTTGATTTTTGATGAATAATTCTTTTGAGTACGGTTTATTGCGTTCTAAAAATATTTTGTCGTTAAGCTTCACCAGGTTCACTTTAGGATTCGTAATTACCGGATACATTTTTTCGGGAACGCGAATAATAAACTGCTTTTGAAACAACATAATGCGCGAACCCGTTGTGCTGGTTACAATAACACGCAATGTGGCGGTATCGTAATCTCCCCACTTGGTACTGTTGGGTGTAATCACGAGCAAACTGTCGTTCTGAACGGCTAACCCCTTTTCAAATAAAAACTGCGAAATGTTGAAATCAGGAGACACGCGAATTTTAAACTCGTAATCGTGTTTGTTCTCAAGCGTATCTATCTTTGGCTTAAGCCATATTTCGCTGCGATTGTTGAGCGGAATAAAAATTTCTCCGTTTATCTTCTGGCAAAAAACATTTTGCTGAAGACAAATTGAAAACAGTAAGAGCAATCCGATGTTGAATTTCATAACTAAGTTCTATTGAACTTAAACGAAAAGTAGGCAAATAGGTTAGAGCAACTTACAAGTGAAGAATTGTAATATGAACAACCACGCGGCAACTGTATGTTCGTTTGTATAATTCGGATTAGTCTGATTTTTTGTTTTTCATTACAACATCAATTGTAAATGAATGAATGAAGTAACGGTCTCCTCTCCTGCTACTGTATCGAACGTGGTTTGTGCGTTTGATGTTTTGGGCTTTGCCATTGCTGAACCATGCGACACGTTTACGCTTCGTAAAACTTCGAAGAAAGGAGTTACGATTATCAACAGAGACAATTTTAATCTACCAACCGAGCCCGAAAAAAATGTAGCCGGTGTAGCCATACTTGCTTTATTGAAAGAAGTTAAAGAAGAATCAGGTTTCGAAATAGTAAGCAACAAAATCATAAAACCCGGAAGCGGAATTGGTTCAAGTGCAGCAAGCGCAGCAGGTGTTGTAGTAGCAGCAAATCATTTACTCGGCAATCGCTTTTCGAAAGAACAATTAGTAGAGTTTGCTATGTGCGGTGAAGTTGTTGCCTCGGGTTCGAGACATGCCGATAATATTGCTCCGTGTATTTATGGAGGCGTAACACTAATCAGAAGTTTAAATCCGCTGGATATTATTTCTATTCCCGCTCCTGAATTGTTTGTAACGGTTATTCATCCGCAAATTGAAGTAAAGACTTCGGAGGCGCGTCAGATATTGAAACGGAATGTTCCATTAAAAGATGCCATAACACAATGGGCAAATGTAGCTGCGTTGATTACCGGTTTTATGAAAAGCGATTACGATTTAATTTCACGTTCCCTTGAAGATGTAATTGTGGAACCGGTTCGTAGTATTTTGATTCCTGCATTTGATAAACTGAAAATAAAAAGCAAAGAAGCAGGGGCATTAGGCGGAGGAATTTCAGGCTCTGGTCCTTCTGTATTTATGCTGAGTAAAGATTTGAAGACCGCAAAAAAAGTAGAAACTGCGATGAAAGATGTTTACAGCAAAACAGGAGTTGAGTTTCATACACATGTAACTACAATTTCACAACAAGGTGTTCACCTAAAAACGAAATAACCATGTTGTATTACAGCACCAATAAAAATTCTGCTAAAGTGGATTTTCGCGAAGCCACCATTAAAGGGCAAGCACCCGATAAAGGATTGTATTTTCCTGAGCGTATTCCCCAATTGGATAAAACTTTTTTAAAGGAACTTAAGAGTAAATCGAAAGCAGAAATTTCTTTTGAAGTGATAAAACCTTATGTAGGCAATTGTATTGCTGACGAAGACTTGTTTCAAATCTGCGAGCATACGGTGAACTTCAACTTCCCTTTAGTAAAAGTTACTGATTCTATCTCTGCTCTCGAATTATTTCACGGACCAACACTTGCGTTTAAAGATGTGGGTGCGCGATTCATGAGTCGCTGTTTGGGTTATTTTTCAAAAGACAACAAGCGGGAAATAACTGTGTTGGTTGCTACTTCGGGTGATACCGGTAGTGCAGTTGCCAATGGATTTCTTGGTGTGGAAGGCGTGAAAGTGGTCATACTTTATCCTGCGGGAAAGGTGAGTAAAATTCAAGAACTGCAATTGACTACGCTCGGGCAAAACATCACCGCGCTTGAAGTGCAGGGAACATTTGATGATTGTCAGCAAATGGTGAAGCAGGCATTTGCAGATGATGATGTGAACGAAAAAATATTTCTCACTTCTGCCAATTCTATAAACGTAGCGCGTTGGTTACCGCAACAGTTCTATTATTTCTTTGCGTTACAACAATGGCAACAGGATGAACCTCCTGTCATTGCTGTACCAAGCGGAAACTTTGGAAACATTTGTGCGGGATTGATAGCTGTACTTTCAGGATTACCTGTGAAGCATTTTGTAGCAGCCTGCAACAGCAATGATGCATTTGTAAAATATTTAAACACAGGGAGCTTTTCTTCGCAAGAAGCTGTTGCTACAATTTCAAATGCGATGGATGTAGGCAATCCAAGCAATTTTGTGCGTGTGCTGGAACTATTCAATCACGATTTCGAAAAAACAAAAAACTTAATCACAGCTTACAGCATTGATGATAACGAAACTCGAAAAACAATGGCACGTGTTTTTGAACTGCACAATTATTTACTCGACCCGCATGGAGCAGTAGGTTTTACTTCGCTTGTAAAGTACCTTGGTAATAATCCGCAACAACACGGACTGTTTCTCGAAACAGCACATCCTGTAAAGTTTGAAAATGTAGTAAGTGAAGCAACTGGAGTTGCAGTTGAGATTCCTGCTGCTATGCAAGAAATACTGCAACAGAAAAAATCAAGTTTGTTGATTAAGGCGAATTATGAAATACTAAAAGATTACTTGTTGAACTAGCAACTTATTTACCTTCTACAACTGGTGAAAGATAAATTTTATTGAGGTATTGAATTTACTACATTAGCCAAACAAAATTACCACATGAAAAAACTTTACACGAAATCTCTCGCTGCTGTTTGTTTATGCTTCTTGCTTTTAAACACCAAAGCACAAAGCACTTTTTCTGACATTCATTATTTAATGCAAACCAATTGTGCCGGCTCAGGTTGCCATGACGGTAGTGGCTCACCAGCTTTCAACGTTACACTTTCTGACTCGGTATTATATAGCAAGTTGGTAAATGTGACGCCCTTAAATCCTGCTGCTGCTGCTAAAGGAAACAAACAAGTTATGCCCGGCTATCCCGACAGAAGTTTTCTGTTACGGAAAATAGCACATTGCATTCCAAATGTGAGTGAACATTTGGCTCTTACGGCAAACGAAGGAAATGTTATGCCCGATGTTTATCCAAATCATTTGGCGCCTCAAGAAGCGGAATTAATTCGTCAGTGGATTTTGTTTGGGGCACCAAAAACCGGTGTGGTAGTAGACACCGCATTAATCAATAAATATTATCGCGAAGGCGGAATCAACGATACCTACGCGCAACATGCAGCACCGGCTGCCGGAACAGGCTTTCAAATGTATATGGGCAAAATATTTGTTAGCCCTCATACCGAAGAATATTATTACCTGAAACACAAACCTGAATACTCAGGAAACATTGAAGTTAATCGTATTGTAGGATTGTTCCCTCAATCTGCACACCATATGGTAGTTTATAAATTCCTACCTGGAGGCGATAATAATTATCGCGAAGGGTTACGTCCTGAGAGTGAAACTTCTCATGCGGATGTATCAGACGGAATTGGAATGACAAAAGGATACTGCGAATATCAATTGCCTGCCAACACAGCTTACTTTTGGGAAGGCAATGCAGTGCTTGATTTTAATCTGCATATAAAAAACACCAGTGATTC
>CANJRM010000015.1 GCA_947476645.1 Bacteroidota bacterium | reverse complement strand
ACATCGCTTACGGTGTAATATGGAGTTGTTGAAGATGAAGCTTGTTGTGTCATTGCCGGAGTTGAAACGTTTGGAGCCGCAAGTTAGAGAAGTTAAGCTCTTGTATTGATTGCCTAATCGTTAGCTCATGAAGACCGGATACTTCTTATTTGAGATGAAATCTCTTGCACCATATTATTATATCCTTTTACTTGAACGCCAAATTCTTCGAACTCAGCCTTGACCTTTTCAGTTAAAGCATATAGTTCATCAGTTTTTTGCTTTAACTCTTTAACGGCCGAATGTTGTCCTGATTTAAAGAGGTCATTTTTTAAACCATTTATTTCCCGAATTTGTGCGTATGTAGAATCCAGTTTTTTAAAAAGTAGTTGCTTTTCCCGAAAATATCCATCCGCAATTCCTTTAAAATAATCCTTTCGTTCGTAAAGATGTTTTAATTGCTGATGACGATTCTTGTTTTGTAAATTCTGTTCTAAATCCCGCAACTCAGAATTGCGCATATTAGTTACCTCTTCGGTCCGAGTTTGTACGCCTGTTTTAGCAGTAGAAATTTCTTTCCGAACCTCATTTAAGGCTAAGACGGCAGCAGCAATTTTTCCCAGAATAAAAAGGGGTATCATAAAATTAGTTTAATGCGGGGAACTCAAAATCCCCAAAATCAAAGGTAATGTTATAGGCGCTTTTAAGGGAAGCAAGGGAAGATTGCGATAATTCAAGATTATAAGTACATAACTGAATTTGTGCATTTGCAGCATTGGTTCTTGTTTCCAGTGGGAAATAAGAATTAGTGCTTATTTCACGCAGGAAGGTCAATTTTCTTTCGCAGAGATAAGAAAGAATAATGTTCTTGTCTAATCTTTCCAACTCCATGGCACCATAGGTTTGAATAAAAGCTGTTTGCTTAATCAATACATCGCTCTTTGCATCCCATGTCCGTTGAATTTTGTCAATCTCTAATTGGTGAATAACTGCGCTATCGCTGACTCTACTCGTTTCAAAAGTAAAACCAAAATGCTTTAGTAAATCAAAGAATGGGCTAATTTGACCGGACAATGTAACAAGAGATGAAACAAGATGATGCACCATTTTGAGTCTGAATTCTACTATTAAAATTATCAAACAAAACGAATTCTAATCATGGGGTACATTTCACTCTAACTCCACTAAAAGTTTCACGAATGACTTACCCGCTTTACTAATTATTAACTTGTCCGTAATGTCAATTATTTCGTAAGGTTTTAAGGAGCCCTTTTGTTCACCTTGTATCCAAGTTAATGACATTTTAGGTTCTCGAGAAATTTCCTTCATAGTTGTGTAACCGACAACTTCCGCTGAAATATCAGTAAGTGTTGTTACAAGTAATATTTCTTTTTCCATGTTATCGAAATGAACGAAGTATGTTCAGCGCTAAAAATAAGGTTTATAGTCATTATTCAGAGGGTCATGTGCGTCTGCCATTCCTCGCGCCCACGATAACCAAGTTTTCAAGTCTTCGGAGGCTCCACTTTTTGCAATAGCCCTCGCCTCCACTTTATCAATGTATTCCCTGAGTATGGCGACACGATGCCATTCTTGAGCCTCATCTAATAAACGTTTAAAGGCGGCCAGTTCCTTTGCCTTTCGCTCTTCCCGTTCACGGATGAGTCGTCTTTCTTCTGCATCTTTCTCCCTTTCTTTTTCCCAACGCAACATTTCTTGCTTATGCTCCCTTGCTTTAACCTCCATCGTAGAAACAATTAGAGAAAGCTGGTCTTCTAAAGAGTGCTTACCATCTTTCCACTCAGTGTCTTTATAGAATATTACCATCTTAAAGGACATAACACCGGTCGGCTTATATTCCGAGTTTTCATATCCACTGGTCTCCTTAATTACAAAACGCTTAGATTTCTCCTTAATGCTAATTTTTACTTTTTCTCCTTCAACCACTGCGTAAGTCTTTCCGTGTTCTGTAATTATACTGTTGCTGCGGCTTTTTAATAGTTTAATAAAAGCATCCATAAACCTAAGGGCGCGACCAACATTTTGTGGTGAGACGCTAATATCAAAGATGTTACCTGAGCACATAACCAAGCCGGCACCATGTCCGAAACCCCAAGATTTTTTATTCAGCAAGTCTTTTCTTGCGGCTTCTACTAAAGCATCTGGTTTGGAAATTTTACTTGGAACTGTAAAGTTCAACTTCGGGTCTTCCTCTATCTTTTCCTTCTGTATTTTTGCTGCTGCCTTACTCTTCACTGTGCGCTCATCACCTTCTTCCAAAAAATTTAAAGTTGCTTCCTGTTGACCAGTAGACGTTTCGGGCAGCGGCTCAACCGGCACCTGTTTTCCCAACCACAGGTTTTGCCAGTAACCAGCCTTCGGCAAAGGAATATTCATGGCAACACACGTCTTTCGCAAATCACTATAAGTAATGTCGTATTTTTTCGAAAGTGACGGCAGCGATTCCCGCCATACTAAATTGTAAAGTTCGTTTCTTGTAAATTTTATTGGTTTCATTCTCCTCAGTGTAAGAGACTAAAATATCCTCTTAGTTTGGATTTTACCACCCACTAACGTTTGTTGAAGATGAAGCTCGTTGTGTCATTGCCGGAGTTGAAACGTATGGAGCCGCAAGTTAGGGAAGTCAGGCTGATATTTTAAATGACTTCAGGGAGAATTAGGGTAAGCTTCTCTTAATATAGTCTGTCTTGCGCTTCACGAAGCAGTCGTTGTTATTTGAATACCTTCATAAATTTTAGTTTAGTAACTATATTAGAATGTTAGCTACAACCGTTGAGGAAAGTTCTAACTTTGAACTGACGTGCATTGAACGAACATTTTTAAAAATAAAATCGACAATTGAAATCATAACATGAAAGAGAATAAAATACTTGCTTCAGTTGCACTTTTCAGTGAACTCTACGACAATAAAAAGGACATTTATGATGTCATTGGTGAGTTTATTAAAGCGGCAATTGTTTCAGAAGCTAAATGGACATTCAACGCATCTGATGTTTCGCAACTTTTAGAAAAGACCTTTGATTTCAAACTACCTGATGGAGTTATTAAATCTGTTTTAAAAAACCGTTTAAAACGAGACGGAGTCTTATCATTTGAGAATGGCATTTATACTGTAACATCCGAAGAGATAAAGAAAGAAGATAAATTGACAATTGAGTTTACTCAAGCTCAAACTAACTATTCCAATACTTTTGAAGATTTGGTTTCATACATGGAATCAAAACAAGAAAAGAAACTAAACGAAAATGAAAGAGCGGAATTAAATTCCAATTTCAACGCCTACCTTCTTGATGATAATGTTTCAGACAAGTATTTGCAATACATAAGTTTTTTCATAATTGAAAAACAATCCGAACCTCATTTCACGGAAAGGTTAAACGCTATCAAGGAGGGTTTGATACTTTATACAGGTATTAGATACACAGCAGACCTCAATGACTTAGGAACTTGGAATTCCGAAATGACAATCTTTCTTGACACCGAGCATTTGTTCAATGCCGTTGGCTATAATGGTATTCTGTATTCTGAAATATTTGATGATTTCTTCAAGTTGGTTCATGACATAAATCAAAGCAGCAAGAATAAAGGAGGGAAAAAGAAAATTGAACTAAAATATTTTGATGAAACAAAATCAGAGGTAGATGGCTTTTTCTATGTAGGTGAAAAAATTGTAGAAGGACAAACCAACCTTAATCCTGCAAAAACAGCAATGCAATCAATCGTGAACGGGTGCAAAACACCAAGTGAAATTTTAGCTAAGAAGTCAAAATTTTTTCAAGAGTTAAAGTATAAAGGAATTAACCAAGAAGAAAGAGTTGACTACTACAAAAACCACGTTTACATAGTCGAAGGAGAAAAAGTTTTAGAAAGTTTAAGGAAGCAATCAGCAGAAAGAAACAAATATTTTGACGAGGAAGAATGTATCCACTATCTAAAACTTTACACAAAGATAAATGCTCTAAGAAAGGGAGTGAGCAGTAATGGTTTTGAACGGACTGGTTTTATTCTATTATCAGGTAACTATGTTGCCCATTTTTTGGCTCACAACAACGCAGTCAAAATAAATGAAAGAGATATTCCATTTGCGACTGGCATTGATTTTATCACTGATAAATTTTGGTTTAAACTCAAAAAAGGATTTAGCGACAAAGCAAATCTTCCCAAGTCTTTTGACATTATCACGAAAGCACAAATTGTCCTTTCCACACAATTGAAACATACTGTTTCAAAAGAGTACACAAGACTCACCGAAAAATTTAAGCGAGGAGAAATAACTAAGGAACAAGCTATTTCATTAAACTATGATTTAAGAGAGAGGGCAATCAAACCAGAAGATATTACCCCAGCCATAATTGACGAATCGTTAGCTTTCTTAAACGATGACAACATTGAAAAGCATTTACAAGAAAAAAGCGTCTTGCTGCGAAAAGTTGAAGAGGGTGAACTTGCAAAAGAAGAACTTAGAAAAAGAGATGCGGCAGAGTGGGTAAAAAAGAAAAGACCAGCAAAGGCTTTGGCATGGTTTGAATTTTATTCGTTTCTAATTCTCTTTCATGTTTTACTGTTGGGACTTGTTTCTGCAACGGGTTATTCTATTTACAAACTAAGTATAAGTGTTACAAATTTAACCGACAGTGTTGCAGACATTATTGGATTATGTTGCTTGATAATTTCTGACCTCTTTCCCTTACTCAAATACAAAAAGATTGTGACCTGGATTTTTAAAAGAAGGAAAAGCAGTTACAGAAAATATTTGCAAAAATTAAAGGGCAACATTAGTTTATGGACATGACATGAACATTATTGCGAATAAAACAACGGTAAAATGACCGCCTTAATTATTCCTTGTTACATCAAAACACAGTGGGACATTAACTGTCTTGACAGGTTGCTTGACAGCGTGCAAAATCAAACGCAACGCTTTGACAAGGTTTATCTCATTGACGATGCAAGCCCATTAAAGTATAAACTCAAACACGACTTCGTTGACTTCACAGCATTAGACGAAAACGGTGGACCTGCAAGAGCAAGAAACATCGGAATAGAAAAAGCAATCAGCACCGCAGGTGCTGATTGTCTTTTGTTCACCGACCACGATTGTATTTTAGATAAAGAGTGGAATGAAAAAATGACTTCGTTCCTTATGCAATCCGATTTCGGTGCAGTTGGAGGAATGACTTATTCGTGGGGCAAAACGCTTCTTGATTATTACCACGACATTAACGGAACACTTGCAGGCAAGTGGTTACTCCCCGACAGAAAAGAGTTGTGGTATATGCCTTCATTAAATTTCGGAATCAAATCTTTTGTTGTTGAGCAGTTCGGTTTTGACGAAAGATTTCCGACAGCAGCAGGTGAAGATGTTGATTTGTGTTTGCGTATGCGTAGCAAATATAAAATTGGCTTTTGCCCTGAAGCAAAGTTGTGGCACGACTACGGTTACAAAAATTCTATTTCAGGTTTCAACAAGTTTATGAAGTTGTTTAAGAAGTATAAAAGTTCAAGTGCCACCGTTTACGAGGGACACACCGTTTTAATGTGGGACGCATCAGAATCAATTTATAAAGGAAACATCCATGAGTCTAATATACAGTCTTAAAAAAAACAAGCAAGGAGTTACTCATGTAATCGGTGATTACCTTGGAGAGATGCGACCATTCGCAAAGAGAGTGAAGAATCCTCTCTTAGTTGCTCCTATGGTTTTGCTCAAGACAATTGAGTGGAGTATTTACAGGTGGTATAAAACTCCAATCAGAAGATTTTACGGAGTGAAAGGCAACGAACTTATTTACATGATTACAAACGCATGTAATGACCGTTGCCCCAAATGTGGAATTTGGGAAAAGCCAGAACCGAGAGACCAACATTTAATGATTGAGCATTTTATCACTTGCTTAAAAAGACTTCATCACAATTTATATCAAGTTACATTGACCGGAGGCGAACCGCTACTTTTCAAAAGAGATGTAATGCTCATAGCCGAAGAAGCAAAGAAGTTAGATGTTCCAATGGTAATAGTTTCAAACGCAAGATTTCTTGACGAGGAATTTTTAACGAGATACAAACAGCTTGGACACATACTTGTAATTTCAGTTGATTCAGTTGAGAGAGAAAAATGGAATGAGTTCAGAGGCAAAATAAATTTTGACATTGTAATGCCTAAGATTATGCTTGCAAAAGAAATTTTAGGCGACCAACTTAGAATTCAATCAGTGCTTTCAAAAGAATCAGCAGAAGAAATTCCAAAAGTAATTGAGTGGTGTAAGCAACAAGGTATTCAACACAACACACAATTCTATCAGGACTTCGGTGCTTACAATTGGCGCAATCCAACAACAACCGAAAAAGTAAATTACGATAATGACACACCATGTGCAGCACGAAAAAACATTTGCGTTTATCCAAACGGTGATGTTGTAAAATGTTTTGACCACCGTAGAATTCCATTGGCCAAACAACCATTGGGTAACATTGCCAAGCAAGACATTATTGAAATACTTTCCACTAAGCGTTCAACAGAGATTTCTAAAATCATGAAGACTTGTGATTTCCCTTGCAAAAATATGTCGTGCAACAAACCGCAAACACTTCTATTCAACTAATGCAAGACGAAAAAATTGACATAATAATTCTTAGAGGTTGTCCTGCTTCGGGCAAATCGCAAACAGCGAAAAGCTTATCTCAATTTTTTCCTAAGGGTGTGAGGTTGGAAGTTGACACTTTACGACAAATGGTAATTTCGGTTGATTGGAAAAATCAACAAGAACACATCAACCTCTTACAAGTGTCAACAGGTTTAGTTTATGACTTTCTCAAATTTGGTTTCAATCCTGTAATTGTCGTTGACACTTTCAGCGGAGATAAAATCAATAAATATCTTGACGCACTTTATCAATTGGACAAAGACCTTTCAATGAAAGTTTTCGGACTATTCACAACCGATGACGAGTTGAGAAGAAGATTAGAGTTGCGTTCAAACGAAGAGTTCAGAGATTTCGGAATTTGCAAACGATTAAATGACGATGTGATAAAAATAAAATACGACACAGAATTTCAAATTGATACGACAGGACTTTTACCAATGCAGACAGCAGAAAAAATTTATCGCCAACTTAATTAAGAAAAACATCTCGCCATCAGGAGGTCATTTTCATAGCTGGTTTCAGTGAGAAAGAAATATTTTTGACTTTAGTTATCTTATGAAAAACAATAAAGGTGTAGTATCAGTTTCCCCCGAACACATTGAGAAGGGAATAGCAAAATACGGAGGAACGATTGAGGTGCATCTCACCAGCATCATTAAGGCAGCAGGATTACAATACACCCCTTACCAATTTAATGACGGCCGGATTCTTTTAGTCCTTCCGAATAATGTTGCCGCATTTCTCTACGATGATAAGGAAGTGCTGTTTGACGCGTTAAGCCTTGGTGCCTAATTCGTATTTTATTTAATTGCTCATCCAAAACATTGGTATGGTATTAGAAACAAAAGCTCACATTGAGGAAGACCTAAAAGAAATTTGGCAGGAGGAGTCATTTACGCATCTTTTAAACGAACGGAACTTTTTATACCCAGAAACTATTGATACAAACGTTCTACTTTTCATAGGTATAAATCCTGGCTACTCCGATGATACTGCTCACGTAATAAGCTATCCTTTGGAAAAAACAGACAATAAAATACCATATTTCAAGAAGCTTAACGAAGTTGCCACACTATGTGACACCGACTGGACCCATCTTGATTTGTTATTCCTGCGAGAAACCGACCAAAGCTACATCCATAAAATTCTGAGGCAACAAAACGGGGTGCCATTTATCTCTAAACAACTGGAGCTATCCGATAAGCTCATTCGACTGGCGGGTCCTAAAGTTATTGTAGTATCGAATGTATTGGCGGGAATATTTCTTGGTAAGGAAAAGGATAAAGCCAAAAATCAGGATGTATGGCTTGATTATGAATTTACTTTTGACGATGAAATTGGAACTTACAGATGGAACGGAATACCTGTTTTCTTTAGTTCAATGCTATCCGGTCAACGAGCTTTAGATAAAGGGTCACGTGAACGTTTGATATGGCAGATAAGGCGAGCCATTCAGATTGACTCATCTAAGTAATGACCATTACAATAGATTTTTGATAGCAATGTAAAGGATTGTTGACGTAGACGGCTCACAATAAATACTGCTTGTAACCAAATTGGCAGCAGCTCAAACGATATGAGCCACTTAAAAGTTTCAATACGCTTCAAGTTAACTTAATTTCTTCCCAGCCTCTTTTGTTTTTTTTAGTAGTAAAATACCTTATTGGAACTTTATGGACATCTACCAGTTGTTGCAAAGTCGGCTTTATTACGTCGAGTTTCATTGCCCGAGGATTTTGCCTAAACATTCGTTGATAAAACGATGCCCAAAATATTGCAGCATCATCAATACGAATTTTTTTGTGGGAGCCGATAAGTGAATAGCAGCCTGTCCTTTTGAAAACTGCATCTGCTAATTGTTCATTAGCAGATAAACAAGCCGATAGAAATAATCGCTTTTGGTAAAGGTTATTATCCAATAATTCGGCGAGGGGGGCAAATCTTATTTCATCAAGTGTGGTGCAAATCAATTCGGAATTGCCGTGACACGATATATGTAGGTAACGATAGTTTAATGCACAAAACTTTTCTAAAAGCACTTGTAATTCATTCCCCGTTCGTATATAGAAGTATTTATGTTCAATTCCAGACATTTTGAGAATTCGTGAAATTATTTGTCCTTCAAAATTATCTTTCTCTTCATCTTCAAATTTTAAACTTTCAATTATAAAAACACTTGGCTTAGTCTTGTTCTTTGAACTCATAGGGTTTATGTTACGGGTAAGTAATTGGTGAGTTTGGTATCCATATTTGGAATACAAACTTCATAATAAAGTTAGTTTATAATAATCAATTCTGTTTTTTTTAATTTCTGAAGTATAAGCTTTCTTGTTTCTTTCCGTGCAATACTTTGCGTCCAAAAATGATGACACAATGGACGCAATAGAATTCATCAACGGGTATTCCGATTACATCAGCCAATTAGAAAAGGTAGTGAAGCCGGAGTATCTGCCGGTTATCAAGGAGTTGAAAGCACTCGACCCGCATAATATTATTAGTCCCGAGCATTACTTAAATAGTGAAGCGGAAGCGATGGGAGTTGTTTTCAAACTATTTCTCAAAAAACTGAAGAATTATCAGCAGGGAGAGTAGTGAACCGTGTAACAACCTGTGTTCAAACGAACACAGGTTCAGTGTAGACGCGAGATAAATAACCTGCTATGGCAACACACAAAGATGATACAGTCCTACCGAAGAATTTTAGTTCCTACTGTCGCGTTTGCAACGACTTCGAGCGCCACGGATTAAGTGGTTTTGATGAAAAAGGCAACTATGGAGGATATGACGGTGAAATAATTATTGCCGGTATACTGATTGTTTTTGAGCAATTGGAGATGTATAAGGACTGCGCATTCTTGCGAGACTTTCTCGTAGAATACCGAAGTAAATTTCGTCCGACTGACCAACCGGTATCTTCTGAATTATGCGGCAATCGTTGGGGAGGTATTTCGGTTATTACTTAAAAAAATGAAGAATGACACATCCAAGTAACAATGAAATTCTTGTAGAAGAACGACTGGAAGAATACAATACAAACGCGGCTTACGTTTGGCTATTTGTCAGATTTAGGGATGAGGGTCTATCCTGTTTAGAAAAAGACGGAACAATTGGAGGTCAGCCGGGGTTAGAAGTGATGAAGAAAGTGTTGAACTACTTCATCGGCAAAGAACATTATGAACGTTGCGCTGTAATAAGCGACCGGATAGACGAGTATCATCAACGGGAATGGTTGCTACAAAAGGATGGACCATTCACGGACTGATAGCGGGAATATATACAGCATGAAAAAATACATGCAGGCATTTCACCAAAACATTCTTGAGGATAACAACAGCGTCATTACAAAAGCCGAGAACCTGACCAAGGTAAATCGGGTATGGAAACTAATTCAAAATTTTCCTGACGACCCGTTCGGCATCATTACCGCTTACAGTCCCTTTGAAGACAATCAGACAAATTTTAAACGGCAGGAGAAGTTGGAACACGAACTAATTCGGATGAGACTCGGCTATATCAGGTTTGTCTCAGGTTACAGTTACATGGAAGGAGACAAGGTAACTCGGATTGAACAACCGCTGCTCTTTGTGGCCGAAATAAGGCTTGGTGCACTTCTCCTTCTCGGAACAAGACATGGTCAGGATACTGTAATCTGGGGGAACAAAGAAGGGGTCAGTTCCTATACCGTTTCGGATTGTGAGCAGGAGATTTCGCTTAGCCAGACCGATATGCTGACCGCCTGGACTTCTCTTCTTTTCGCTCCTGGGACGTTTAAGATTCCAAACAACCCGAATAGCTTGTCCGACCGAAAACGTGCGCCAGAAGAGTCCTAATGAGACCAGGAAGCAAGTTTGGATGAATGGTCGGGTTCGATTACGTTCTCGGCTGACGTTTTAGTCAACCTTCGTCTCGAAAGACATAAGTTCCGCCCTGTAAATCGGACGGGTAAGGTGGGAATAGGCGAAATGAAAACGGCCTCATCAAATGAGGCCGTTTCAGTGAATAGCATGACAAAAAAAAGAAATCTTACTTGATTTTAAATCCGGCCTTCTTTGCAGCGGCAAGAAACGGGATGATATTTCCCGCAGTGAACTGGTTACATACAACAACCACTTTTTTATCACCGAGTTTAATTTGGTGTTCTTCCTTAAAGAAGTAGCGGTCGCGTGCACCTGATAAACTACGGGCGATAGATTCTTCCTGAAAAATTCCGAAGCGATGAAGCAGTTCATCGGGAAATACTTCCTTCAATTGCTTGGTTGTAACTTTCGGATGACCGGTAACATACTGTCTTACCACTTCGCGAACAAGCGGCCCTTTGCCGTAGGAGTTTCCGTTGAACTGGTACTTATCGTTGTTCCGGCCAGTCTTCACCTTCTCCTTGACAACCGGTTCAGTTTCTTCAACCACCGGCTCTTCTGCTACTGGTGCGGCTTCCGCTTTGACAGAGAACGTTACTTCCTTGCCTTCACCATCTTCCACCAAACGTTCCTGTTTGCGCAGTGCTTTGAGCACGTTTGTCAGTTCGAGTCCTTTAACCTTTGTCTTAGTTCCGATTACTTCCTTAGAGGAAGCGGGGTTGTTTTCAAGGAACTCAACCACCTTTTTTACTGCTGTTTCGATTTTCATCTTTTCTTGTTTTAATTAAAAAATAATTACAACACGAGTGTGCAGGAAACCGTGGAACCGTGGAAGTTTCCAGTGCTAAAATTTGCTGAAATTCAGTTGTATTTCTGTAATCCATAGATTCGCTGCAAATAACAGGATATGAAAATTAAAAGGGAACACTATGTCTATGTTTACATAGACCCGAGAAATTTCGAAGAGTTTTATTACGGGAAAGGAAAGGGGAATAGAAAAAACGCCCATCTAAAAGACACTGGTGAATCCAAAAAGGTAAACAGGATTAAAGCTATAAGAAAGGCAGGGCTTGAACCGATAATCAAAGTAATTGCGAGGAATCTGTTAGAGCCTGAAGCACTCTTAATCGAGAAAACTTTAATCTGGAAACTCGGCAGCCGGTTAACAAACAAATCATCGGGACATTTTGCGAATAAATTTAGGCCACAAAACACAATGCACCTTCACTATCCGGGTTTCGATTCGCAAAACGGAGTATACCTGGTCAACTTGGATATTTGCGAACAGCATAGTTGGGAAGATTGCGTGGAATTCGGATTTCTACCGGCCGGTCAGGATAGAAAATACAGTAACAAAATTGAAAAACTTGAAGTCGGGGATATAGTAGCAGTCTACGTTCCTAAAAGAAAAGGCTTGAACCCATATAACGGCTATGTTGGAATAGGCAGGGTCGAGGAAAAGGCTGTGAGAGTGAATGACTTTCAAGTAAACGGGAAGTCGCTGAAAAAATTAAAGCTTAGAGCCCCAAATATTTTTGACAATTGCAATAACGATAAGTCTGAGTACCTTGCGAAGGTAACGTGGATTAAAACTGTCGAGAGAGAAGATGCAATCAGGGAAAGCAATATTTTTTCAAACCAAAATGTCGTGGCATCTTTAAAAAATCAACAGGAAACTTTAAGATTATTAGAAAATAAATTTGACGTAGACTTTAAAGAGTTAGGTAATTAAATTTGGTATAACGGCTCCTCATTCGTAACCGTGCCAGTCAAGTAATAACACAAACTTTATTTTCGTCTTCGTTTCGTTATGCACTTCCGACTCACCAATGAAATTATTTTCCCTGACCCTTCTCTCGCAGATGATGATGGTCTGCTTGCAATAGGTGGTGACCTCTCGGAAGAGCGGTTGCTGACAGCATACAGAAACGGCATTTTCCCTTGGTACTCACAGGAGGAACCCGTGCTTTGGTATAGTCCGCACGAACGATTTGTAATTGTGCCGAGTGAGGTGAAGGTATCACAAAGTATGCGTCAGCTTATCAATTCCTCGAAGTATGAAGTAAAATGGAACACCGCATTTAAAGAAGTGATTACCTACTGCTCAAGTATCAGGCGCAACGGACAGCATGGGACATGGATACACGATGATATGATAAACGCATATACTCGGCTGCACGATAAAAAGATTGCTCAGTCTGTTGAAGTGTGGCAAGATGAAGCTCTTGTCGGAGGTCTTTATGGTGTCGTGGTTGGCAAGGTGTTCTGCGGCGAAAGTATGTTCAGCATACTGCCGAATACATCCAAACTCGCTCTGATTGCTTTATGCCGTTCTGGTAAGTTTGGTTTGATAGACTGCCAGGTATACACGCCACACCTTGAAAAAATGGGAGCGAAATTTATCAGCAGAGAGGAGTTCATGAACACGCTTGAATTAAATTGAAGACTACCGATTACATCGGACAGCGAAGCGGCAGCAGTGATAATGGTCAAAATAAATTTAGATTTACTACGATTGTTCGCCTAATAGGATGCCAGAAATAGAATACATCAAACTCTCAGAGCTAAACAAAAAGATTGAGCAGGTAATAAACAGTGCCTTTTCAGATAAAACGTTTTGGATAGTTGCTGAAGTAAGCGGTCACAAGTATTATTCGAATAATGATTGGCATTATTTCACCTTAGTAGAGAAGGTAGAAACGTCTAATGTTGAGGTGGCAAAAATTAAGGGTAAATCCTGGAAACCGGGCAGCGCCAGAATCAAGGAATTCGAAAGGGTGTCAGGGCAAAAGTTCACGAATGCGATTCAGGTTTTAATTAAAGTCAAGGTGGAATTTCACCCGGTCTATGAATTATCGCTTACCTTACTTGATATTGATGCCTCATTTACTATAGGCAACATAGAGAAACAGAGGCTTGCAACGTTAGAGAAACTTGTTAAGGAGAACCCTGAATTTATTACGCTCGTTGATGGAGAGTATATCACCGCAAATAAGAAAATCGAGCACGCTATCGTAATCCAAAAAATTGCGTTAATCGCATCGGTCAATTCTATGGGCTATACGGATTTTCTAAATACAATTCGAACGAACCGGTTTCATTATTCGTTTGCCATTGATAATTATTTCTCGGTGGTTCAGGGTGTCGAAGCCGAACGCGAGCTCGTAAAGGCATTGGTCCAGGTTTACAATTCGGGAAAGAAATACGATGCTGTAGTTATCATTAGAGGTGGTGGAAACAAGACTGACTTTCTGGTCTTTGATACGTATAGTCTTTCACGAGCTATTGCGAAATTCCCTATACCCATCATTACCGGGCTTGGCCACCATGAGGATGTTAGCATAGTAGATTTAATGGCTCACTCGCACACTAAAACTCCAACTCAAGCTGCCGAATTCATTGTATCACATAATAAAGCGTTTGAGGATGCGGTGATACAAGCTCAGCAGTCTGTGATTATTAAGTCACAACAAATTTTCTCGAAGCATTTTCAGTCACTCTCAGCGATTAACTCAACGGTAGTAAACAAGGCGAGAAATTTAGTGGCCGCTTTTAAAGAAGGCCTGACATCGTTTAATAACGCCGTTGTTAATGCAACTAAGACAATATTATTTGACAATAAATCGGGTCTGGTGAAAATCGCCAATCAGCTTATTGCCAAACCGAAAATCATCACATCAAATAAGATGAACGACTTAAAAAATCTGAGCGCGAATCTGGAGATGAATAACCGAAAGTATTTCATCAATCAAGGCGGCTATCTCCGTCATTACGAATCTGTGGTCAGGCTAATGAGTCCCGTCAATATTCTTAAGAAAGGTTTCGCGATTGTTTATTTTCAGGGCAAAATCGTGAGTAACGCGGAGAAAATATCGGAAGGTTCAGATATAGAAGTCCGGCTATCAAACACACAATTATCAGCAAAAGTAAAATCCAAAAAACAAAACGATGGAACAGAATTTAACCTATGAGGCCGCCTACAAGGAGCTCAAACAAATAGCCGGTGAAATTGAAACAGAATCTGTATCAGTTGATGTGTTGGCAGCCAAAGTTAAAAGAGCATCCGAATTGATTACGTTCTGCCAGTCTAAACTTCGGGCTACAGAGCTTGAGGTAACTAATATCATCAAGCAAATGGAAAAAGGGACGACTAATCCGAAAGAGTAGTGCAATTAAACATGGTTTTTCAAATCTGAATTTACATTCGAAGGCCGAGCCAATCTGGAATTTTATTTAGTTTTAGTTGTTCTAAACCATTATCAGTAGAATATCAGCAATGGACTATAAAGTAGAAGTCAGTTCAACTCAAACGTTTCCCAACGGTGACATCTTTAACAACAAGGAGGAGTATTTTTTTGAGGACGATGAGCCTCTAACTGCACGCAGTAATGCTTTTGATTATTTGCTTTCTCTTTCACCAAAATCAAATACCACACAGAGAATTGTGCTGTTATTTTGCGATGATTCCGGCCAATATGATGAACTGTGCTCTCTTACACTTTGGCCTTTGGAAGATTATGACAAGGAGGAAATAGCTGAGCGTGATTTTTATCTCTGTTTTGAAATTGACAACCTGCATAAGGAACGCGCCTCCTATGAGGACGAAAAATATTTTATGGGTGGACCACCAATTGTCTTAGATGATTATCAGGGTGTCTCCGAGTATGATTATGAATCGGATGAAGAAACGGAGATGCCCGCTAAAATTTTGGCAGCGAATAGGCGATTTTTTACGATGAGTGGTGAGTTACAACGAACGGAGTAAATATCCGCTGCTGTTGAATAAATTTTCCTTCCGAGCCCACACCTTGCAGAGTTAACAGAGAAATCAAGAGAAAAATATGGAAATGATTTGACGCATTGGAAGAAAGGGTATCTGGATTCATTTGCAACCGGAGCTCATAAAGCGCACAAGACACACTATTAACTTAGAAGATTTTGGTTG
The DNA here is from genome assembly GCA_947476645.1 of Bacteroidota bacterium. Taxonomy (GTDB): domain Bacteria; phylum Bacteroidota; class Bacteroidia; order Chitinophagales; family LD1; genus Bog-950. Next base: position 33,149 of record CANJRM010000015.1, on the reverse strand, counting down.
TGTTGGCTCAGTTTTTGTTGGTCAGGCCAGTATTTTTTTTCATGTGGCAACTGAATCTCTTTTCCTTCAAATCTTAATATCCCGTAGTCGCTTTCAACCTCTTTAAATGCTTTTGATACAACAACTCGGTATTCGTTGTCAATACCAATCAATCTCCGGTCAAATGCCCTGTGCAGGTTTGGACAGAGAGCAATTCCGTTAGTAATAGTATCATCATGACTTTCGCTAAACGGAATAATGTGGCACGCATCAACCATACTTATATTAGAAGCGACATTTATCCTCATGCCGCTGATACAGCAAGAGTAATTGTAGATTTTAGGTATTTCCCGTTTGAACATGCTACCGCGCAGAAATATTTCCTCTTCATCATTTTGTTGAAGGAGTTCATTTATCTCCAAACTGTATTTAAGGGCATCTTCATTTAATATCTTTCCTTCCAGGTCATCGAAGAGTTTACCCTGCTCAACTTCCGATTGACTGAACTTCATTTTCGTAGAAGGGAAATATTCGTCCAGCAAAAAATGCTGCAAGACTTTATTGCTTACTGGGTCATTGAACAATTGAAATAATTCATAATCAATTTCCGCATAATCAACGACTGCTCGAAGTTGGTTGAATCCTTTAATGACAGTATTTGTCGTGATGAAGTTTCCATATTCCGGAAATGTAATCAGCCGCCAAAATCCCTCACTCTTCATGTAAAAGAAAGGATAGGCAATCCGACAGTCGTGCTTTGTTACGACAAGTAGATTCCAGTTTACTTTGAACAACGTAACCAAGTCAGGAGAAAGGAAAATCCTGTCCGATGTGAATAATCCCTGCTCGTATGCCTGGCAGACGGAGAGAAGCAGAATCGGTTTATGCGGTGCCGCTCCTCCATGAGAACGGTCAATTCGTAGTCTTCTAAAAGCCTTAAGGTATTTCGATAACTGTTCTTGCATTTATATGAAACCGATTTAAATAGGTAATTATAGATTCTAAATAAAAAGCAATGTTTTGGTTATTGCTTAAACAACATTTATAATATTATCGACTACCCCTTTTTACCGAAAATCTCACTAAGCAACGCCGACAAGCGAAGACCTCCTGCAATAAGTTGCTTCTCAATAACTGGAGTGTTTTTAGTGATATAAGTTTCACTGACAGTGCCATCGGCAAACCCGTATACCTCCACGAGATGAGAGCGGCTGTCATTCATCCAACCTAATACATCAATCTTTTCTATCGAAGAAATTTCATTCGGAAAGTACGATGATGAAATGCGCAAACAATCCGCCGCGGTTATTTTGCTCTGCCGGATTATTTCACTGTCCCATACTTTATGCAGATTGGAATTATGACCGGCGAAAGAAAGCTCCACAGTATTTCCTCCTTTGTCAATACCGTATCCAACATGCAAGGGCTGATGAAGGTCGGCCATTAGGTGCAAAAGAATTTTCAGTGCAATTGCGTTCTCTTCTTTCGAATGTTTACTCCTTTCTTTAAGCTGAGAAATAACTTTGTTGAGTTCGTTAATGATGTTGTCACCGGTTGAAGGTTTATAGGATTCTCCTTTCTCAACATTGATATAGTGACAAGGCTTGAGATAATCGAAATCATGATTGCTCCGTATCTCGTCCATCCAGCAACCGGCGTCTTCGAAATTCACTCCGTCAAGGTATGCGGCAGCAGAATCTTTCACCGGTTGACTAAGATGGTTATAGGCGATAGCATCTGTAATCTTATGACCTTCACAACCCCATGCAAATGAAAAGAGTGGACTTAAAAGGAACATCATTCCTAAAGCAATCAAATTTATACCGTTCATTGAATTTATTTGACAGTGAAAGTATAGATTTCTTAAACCAAAAGTGGTAATGATTCCAGAACAAAGACACTGTTGTTGTATATTTGTCCGCGACCCAAAATTTAATGATGAGAGAATATCAGTTATTGAATGTAACTATAGATGACCAGACCTACTTTCCGGCCTACGTTCTTATTGGTGAAGACTGGAACGGATTTGCTCTTCCCTATTTCACTTTAGAACAGGGCAAGCGATTGTGCGAGTATTTGAATGCAGAAGAAAATGATAAGTGGGAAGTAGTGAATCTTACAGATGGGATAATCGCTACTCCTGTAATTTCGAAAAATGAGGCATATGCTTTTATTCAAGAGTTCTCGAACAAGTTCAAGCGCCAGGGATATTATCTCACAGCAAACGGAGTGAAGATTAAACCGGAAGAAGTGAAACTGGAAATTCAACCGGCCGGGTCCGATGACGAAGAATCAAAAGCCGTTTACGATGAGGCAACGGATACTTTTATCATTCAGGAACTTTTAGAAGAAGACGAGAACGAACCGGTCGAGTATACCGGTGAAGATATTATGGTTGACGGAACGACAATTCATGTTTATGCTATTGGCAGCGGTAGCTGGATATGGTCTGTTGCAACACGGCTAAACTAATTCGTAACTAATTCCAACCACGCGACCAATCACGGTCTACATAGAGACATATTATTAAGGTCAATTCTATATAGGGTTAGGCCAGCCTTTTTCTATTTCCGGAAGTAATAATGGGAAATCTCCTCATTTCCTTATTTTCCGATTTGAGAAGCCTTTAAAAATTGGTTCTCACGACACGCTATTCTAACTCGCGCAACGGTCATGAAATCTTTTATCAAACAAGATTATCCCAATCTTCTTGGCAGCATAACTATAAGTTGCAATGATATTGAACAGGCGATAAAAAATTATCCCCTCTCATTTAGTGAGACAAGAAATGAAACTGTTGAATGGGGCATGGAGTTTCCGATGTTCCTAACTCCCTTTTACAAATATGTCTATCAGACAAATAAGCTGTTGAAACAGGAGGAATTCTGGAAATATTATTTAAGTGAAAACAAAGAGTTTTTTTCCACAAATAATTTCAGTCAGACAATCTTAGATGGTCTTAAAGCAAGGGTCTACCGGACATATCCATCACTGGTTCGGGATATTCACTTCGCAACTTTTCTTAAAAAAGAATTCACGGAATCCGAAATTATCTACAACAGAAAGCTTGACGTTGAAGAGGGTATTGATGTACTTATTGTTTATGCCGACCGCTACTGGGGCATAAATCTTTACACAAATACAAAAAGGGCTCATCAGGGTAGAAAAAAGAAAGAATCGCGTCATACAAAATTTGAGAACGTAAACTACATCGAACTGCCTGTCGATTTTAAAGGAAGCGTTGTGTGCGGCAAGTTTTTTCTCTATGGCGAAAAGGAATATAAAGAAATTTTATCAGCACTTAAACAGCAGTAATAAGATTCTATCGAACCTGGAAGTAAACCAAGCATTTAAAAAAATACCCTATGGCAACTAAAAACACTGGAGAGGAAGACGAATTGATTGCAAATATTAAGTTGATTGAATTACGAGATACCGGTGGCTTTTTGTTCGGTAAGCCGGTAAAAAGTGTCGGATTTGCAGGCAAAGAATTTTTGTCGCTTCCAAAGGGCTTTAATATAGCTGGGCTATCAAAAATGGATGATGCCCAACTCGGAAAAGTTGGACGAACGCTCGGTGTAAATAAAGCCCCCGCACTTGCGAAAGCTGACGTTTTTATTAACGGCATAGGGTATTCGATAAAATCAAACAGAAAAGCTCCGCCTGCCTTGATAAACCATACAGCACGTCCGGGCTTTGAAAAAGTCTGTAACAGGGTAGGGGCAAAAATAGATAAGCTTGACGGCATTATAGCGGAATATTGGCGTTTACGTAATTTGGGGATTATCTCTGAGGATACTGCCAATCATCATTCTAATAGTCCGTTTTATCAGCACAAAGAATTTTTCAGGCCGATTCTAAATTATTTTCTGTTTCAGGGAACTGGAAAGGGAGATTCAAAATATCCGGCAAAACATATAATCGGTTTTTCGGACCCGCTATTACTCAACACATGGTCATTATATGATGAGTCCAATGCTCTTGATACTTTATGGGATGATTTGATTTTTTGCCTAAGAGCGAAAAAGGGAATGCCTAAAAATTACCCCAACGTAAGCCCGAGACTAAGGCCTTTACTATCCAGCTATAAAATGTGGACCACATACATTGATGGAGGCTACAGAGGAGCATTACATATAAGAAGTAAATAATAATTTATAGACTATAAAAAAGTTTTTTAGTTACCAGTTCAACTATAGGTTTTGATTTTTAAGAGGTTAAATGAAAAAAAATAAAAGGTAAAGTGGACGAGTCTGAAATAAGAAAGTGGCAACAATCAACATATAAAGAGTTATTGGATGACTTACTTGCAAAAGGGGTTATAAATAAAATTCTTCATCAAGAAGTCGCGGGCCATTTTGAACAATTGGAGTTAACTGATAAAAGAGTTGACGGTTATTCGGTTCAGGGTTTGCCCAAAACGGATGAAACGAAAGCAGGCAAGATAAGCTACACGGAAATTTTTCATTCAATAAAAGTTGAAGAATTTACACCGGTTCTTTATTTGGTTAGGTTGGTTCAGGCGTTTAAAAATAAAAACCCCGATGAAAATGATTTGAGCGGTTTTTTAGCACGCGGATTAAGAACATTATCATCTCTATTACGGGAGCCCGTTTTTGCCGAAAAACTGGAACGGCATCTGAAAAATAGCGACCCCAAAGTTAAAACATCCACCTGCCCCATACAAGATGCTGCTGACCATACCGATATTCTTCTTGAATTTAAGGGCAAAATATTCAGAATCTGGCTCTTCCAATTTTCGGACCGAGGTCTGCCTCATGACATAGAGCGAGTAACAGGACAGAGGGGCGAATTGCCTAATGGCATTCATGTATTATGTCCTTTAAAAACAGAATTAGCAAGGTCACACGACCAAAAAATAAAATCTTTGAATACATCATCGTTAATGGTTAAGAAGCTAAAGGAAAAACTATCACTTACATCAGTAAATGCAGTTAAAGCCAGAGAAAATATTTCAAACAGAATATCAGAACTTGAAATAAAAATCGGGACGTTAGGAAATGATTTACGACAATTAGAAAAGGATATTGATTTTGAAATAGAAGTTATTGCAGGATGGTATTTGTACTCTGACAAATACATAATGCGCTTGTGCAATTCTTTTACAGCATCAACGACCTATGAACCTTATAACGCCGTAAAGGCCATACTCATGAAGCCTAAAGAATACTTAAGCGAGATACATTTTTTTGAAAAAGGGCAATAGCATTATAATTACTAAATAATTCCTGCGCTTATCAGTTGTTTTCCGATTGCATTTACTACCGAAACAGGAACCGTATTCCCTACCTGATAATATTTTTCGTTCGTCTTGCCAGAAAGTTTAAATGATTTTTTGAAGCCTTGTAACAAAAGACATTCTTCAGGAGTAATTACGCGAACAACCCCATCAACCATATACGAATCCCAGTTAAACCGATTATTGATGCCGGACCCTCTTCCTCCAATTCTAATTGTGAATGCGTAATCTCTTTCGACCTTACCTCCTAAAACTTTAGAAAGCGTATATTTTAATTTGGTAGGTTGAGGAAACTCAAACTTCTTTTTTATGGATTTATGAACCCCAACTATAAATAATCTTTTTCTTATCTGAGGAAGACCATAATCTTTAGCCTCTAAAATTTTATACTGCACTTCATAATTCAATTGATTTAATGTCTGAATAATATAAGAAAATGTTTTTCCGCCATCATGAGAAACTAATCCTTTTACGTTTTCGAGAATAAATGCTTTCGGTTTTTTGTCTTCAAGAATTCTAAATATTTCATATACTAATTCTCCTCTTGAATCATTCAAGCCGCCTCTCGGCCCGATGTTACTAAACGACTGACATGGAAATCCCGCGCACAGTAAATCAAACTTCGGTATTGCTTTAGATTCTACCTTCGTTATATCGCCCATTGGTCTCAAACCATAATTTCGATAATAAGTTTCATTTGCGGCAGGATGAATATCAGACGCCATTACACACTCGCCGCCTAAAGAAGATAGACCCGAATGAAATCCTCCTATACCAGAGAATAAATCAATAAACTTGAACTCAGATTTCATTCGCGAAGAGAGATATTTGGGGTTCCTTTTTCTTTGCGAACGGAATCGGGTTTAAAATTTCTGGAATTATATTTAAACAAAGACTCTGGATTACAGGAACAGCAACGGAATTCCCCAACTGCTTATACCGAGAGGCATCTGCAACACAAGCTGTCCAAGTATCAGGAAAGCCTTGAAGTCTTTCCCATTCTGTCGGTGTCATTCTTCTTATACCTTCTCTGTTTACTTTGCCTTTTATGTGAGTAATTGGATTGAAGTCCGTTAGACGCTTATCTATAAGCAGATTCCTTTCTTTCCCCATTCCGCCCACTACAACAGCGTTGGCAACGTCCGTGTATTTTTTTATTTCATACCCGAAACCATTCCCTTTAGACTGGTGTCTTTCTTTATGCTTGCGCATTGAGGCGACATACGTCTCCGACAAATAATACTTTACGCTAACGGTTTCGGATTCAATAATATCCCCGATACATTTTGAACTGTCGGTTGAACTCGGATATTTAAAACCTCCCCCACCTTCTTTAAACCCTACAATATAAATTCGCTCGCGATTTTGCGCCAAGCCGTAATTCCGTGCGTTCAAGACTTTAAATTGAGTTGACTTATAGCCCAACTCATTTTCCAAAACATTTAGAATGGTGGATAGCGTTTTGCCCCCCTTATGATTAACGAGACCCTTTACATTTTCGAGCAGAAATGCCTTTGGTTTTTTTTCTTTTATGATACGTGCTACATCAAAAAAAAGAGTTCCGCGCGTATCTTCGAATCCTCCTCTTTTACCGGCTATTGAAAATGCCTGACATGGAAAGCCAGCGAGTAAAACATCGAAATCAGGTAATTTTTTTTCATCAATTTCGGTGATGCTATTTAGAGGATTATGGTTATCACACGGAAAATTACTACTGTAAGTTTTGCATGCTTGGGCATCAATCTCACTTGTATAAACACACTCTGCACCAACTTGTAATTCCTCCGCAGCTTTTTGAAATCCCAATCGAATGCCGCCAATGCCTGCAAACAAATCAATGAAGCGAAGTGTTGTCGAAGGCTGTTTTTTATTTGAATTTGCCATAGTTCAGTTCTCTTTCCCTTTTGTGTATTAACTTTTCGATTGCTTTCACACAACCATCAATATCCTTCATTATTACAGAACCCCATATTCGTAATACAGCCCAATCGTCTTTTAATAGTTGCAAATTTACTTCCTTATCTCTCGCAATATTGCGTTCAATTTTTTTTAACCAAAATTCTTTATTGGTTTTAAGGTCAAATTTTTTTGTTTCCCAATTTTTACCGTGCCAAAATTCGCTGTCAACGAATATCGCAATTTTAAGTCTTTTAAATGTCAAATCGGGTTTGCCAAAAACAGTTTTGTCATTTTTACGATACCGGTGTCCGCGTGCAAATAGGGACTTGGCTAAAGTAGTTTCGATTTTCGAGCCTGTAGATTTAACGGCTGTCATATTTCTCCTCCTCTGCTCTTTTGATAGTTTATCCATAAAAATGGAAAATCACGTTTATCTGTTTCCGAAATAATATAGGCAACAAACAAATTTATGAAACCGAAAAGAGAAAAGCTCAACTACTTCTCCTTACTGATTTTAAGGGTTCCTTTTGCTGTAGTTTTGGGATGAGTTTTTGCAAATTTTGCAGATACGAATCGACCGGTGGTTGTGCTTCTATCAATAACTTGTTTACGGAGAGCGGATTTAGATTTAGCCATACCTATCATTTTTGGATGTAGGACTAAAGTAATAAATTTTATATTTCTTAAATAATCTTTTCCTAAGTGTATGATTTCGATTAACTGGTTTAAAGATTTGGAAAATCGATGCCCGTAGTTTATACAGAATGGTTTCACCACCGGTGCTTCTGTTTCAAATCAAAATCAAATTCCAATCTGATTAGTCACAAACCCAGTTTCAGGAGGTATATAAGTAAAACCAGAAGCATGGAAATTGTAACGCAGGAGTTTGTCAGCCAGATGATAGATGACAAGAAAAAAGGGGAATTCAACAAAGCGATTAAAACGCTCCAAAAAGGACAAGCTTTGTGTATTTCGCCTAAAGAATGGCGAAAGCGAACAAGTATCCCCCACTACTTTTTAGGCAAGTATAACCGCGATGAGAAAACGGTAAGTGTGCTGAGACTTGGTGATTATTATTATGTCATTCGTCTGTAAGCCGTTCCGGTTGCTCCTGTTCTCAAAATATACCACCGCTATGAAGAACCTAAAGACATTTGAAGATACAGAAGATGAGACTTGGCCAGACAATGAAGTAGTGCTTTATTCGTTTTTCCCACTGTTTGACGATAAACTGGAACTGTCAGAAGTTCGTAAGCAGACAGTCATGCGGCTCGTGAAGTGGCTGCTCGAAACTGTTTGTATCACTCCTGAAGAGTTCTTACAGCAGGCCAAGGCTGATACACCGCCAAAGCAATAACCGAATGAAAATTCACATTAACAGCGGCACCGGAAGGTCCAGTCTTTCGAATGAATCAGTGATGATGCTTCGAGTTCTTTCAACGTCATCCGGCAGCAACAAGAAACTGTCGTGAACGGTGACGAATTTAATTCCCGCAGCAATTAAATTGGGGGCTATTTCTCGATACATCATCGCTGATTCTGCTCGCTGCATCATGCAGGAAACAAGTTTGTAAGCATCGTTGCTTTTCTCGTATCTGAATTTTTTATTTGGCTGCTTTATTACATCTGTCAGTTCGGGCAATACAATTTCATCCATCTGCTTTATCATTTGAAACATAGCGTGAGCACTTGGAAACTGCTTTCTAAATGACTCTCTGAACCGGCTGTTCTCACCAGTAACACGTGTTCTGCTGAATAAAACAGAAGCAAAGAATAACTCCTTTATTTTTTTTCGCGCACTCTCGTCTTTTGGATTTAGTCCCATGCCTTGCATCAGGAATTCATAGAATCTTCCTTCGATACACAGTTTTCTATATAGAAGAAAGTCGGGTTCATTTTCAAAAACCACTATATGCTTTATTAGAGGCATAAATTCAGGAAGGTGGCTTTGAATTAAACACTCATTTGAAATCACCGATGAAAAATACGGTTGAGAGTTTCTGATGTCGAGAACGGAAAGTTCTAAGTCCGGGTGCTCTTTAAATCTCAGGTGCTTCCGATACTCTTTAGGCATTGTTGCAATGGGATGGTGTAATCTGCGCCCAAAGTCATCAATGGTGAACCAGGCGAAGTCATGGTTTGCCCACGCCTCGCATTCAAGAAATCGAATATCACCGGTGACATGAAAAGATTCTGATTCTTCTAAGAAGTCTTTGGCCAATACAACATCATTCAAACAGCTTAAGAGTTCAGTGTAGACAGAATTGTTCTTCGAAAATTTTATTGCTGCATCTGAGCAAGCTTTCGCATACTGGTCGCGCGTTCTCAATACGGATTTAATCTGTTTCCATCCGGTGATACTTTCTTTTCTAAAAGAACATCCGCTATCAAAAGTATTCGGTATTAGCCACCGGTAAAGCTGTGCATGACCACCGGACAGATAAGACGGTGTTCCGTTTTCATTCATCCGTTTTTCAATAACTCCTTCCTCAATAAGTGCGTTGATGTATCTGATATAATTGTCGGTGCATGTTTGCCGGAGCAGAACAGAACTTACCGGAAAGAAGTCGGGTAAGAAATTCTTTCCTGCTTTACTTCTTCTGAATTTTGAATTCTTCAAATAACATAAGAAGAACTGGTGAAGCAGAACTCGGAACCGGTCGGCCTCTAAACTTTGTTTTGAAGCGATGTCTTCGATTGATGAAATCCATGCGGGAACGCGGACATCAAGACTTTTTGTTTGTCTTTCGTGCGGGTAGATAAAAGTTGTTTCCATTCTCTATATATCTTCGCAGAGAGTGAAAACGCGACACATATAATAAAGTAGTTGGAAACGCGACACATAATAGCGCCTATATGGGGATTCCCTTTTTCGGGAACTCAACTTACTTCATCGGAGATTGCGGTCGGCTGCGAGACAGCAGACCACATCAGCGAGCAGCTGATGTCTAACAGTCTTTACCGAGCAATCAGAAGAAACTTAATGTAGAGACTCCTACAGACACTTCACAGGCGGTAGCCCTTAATAGTCTTACACTTTGGTCTGCCGTAAGACCTGCGTATTAACCGGTCGAAATAATTTTTGCCGAGGTCAGCCCCTTTACTTTTCTGTGCACAGCTTAGCCGGCTGAACAAAAACGTATGCGACCATACACCAAGAAACAAATCGAAGTATTGCTATACCGACAGCTTGATAACATCGAAGCCCTGAATGAACGTATACAGCTTTTGCAGGAACAGAATGTGATTTACAGAACACTTAATAAGAAGCTGACCGAAGAGCAGTTGAATAAATCACCGGAGAAAACTTATCCGAAGCGAAGAGGGAAAAATAGCTGAGGTCGGCTACAGTTTGAGGTATACATCAGCAATCTGTCTTTCCGTCACTCCGATATACTTCCTGGTGGTCGCAATCGAGTTGTGGCTGAATATTTCGCTCAGGTAGATTAGGCTGCGCTCGCTCTTGTTATCCATCTCCCAGATTCTCCGTCCAAAGGTCTTACGCAGTGTGTGTGTGCTCGGGTTCTGGACCTTGACGCTATACTTCGGAAAAATCTTGTGCAGTTGTTTGTTGACGTAGCTGATGGTAAGTGGTGCGCCCCATCGGTTGGCAAACACATAATCGTCTTCCACATACCTGCCCACCTTTGTTAGTTCTCTACTCACATGTATGAGTGCGTCTTTCACCGCGGGATTGACGGTGATTTTTCTGAGCTTGCCCGTCTTCTGCTCTTTCACGGTGAAGTCGTCCTTGTCGAGTAAATCACTCCACCGCAGATTTAGCAAGTCGCCCGCTCTGAGTCCGAAGTAACAGCCGGTAAGTATCAGCAGATAAAATTTCATGTTCCGGTCGTGCTTCAACCGGTGCGTCAATCCCAGCATCACGTTCCAGTCCATGCCGCTTGTCGTGGTTTTCATTCCTGCTCTTCCCATAGTCAATTTGTTTTGGTTGACGTGAAGTAGTCAGAATAGTCCCGTTTAGTTCGCTAATTGATGCTAAACAGGACTATGAAATCCATCGGAAGAGGCTGTTTTGCTTCGGGAGTGCTGATTGCCAAGCACTTGCGCGAATTTTAGAAGTCCCACTTACTATACAAAGTAGGACTTCGTCTGAAAAACCGAGCCTCTCCTGGTCGGAACGGTTGATGAAACTTCAGAAGCTACATCAAACAACAAAGAAGAATATAGACCCGAATACCTCATACCGACTGTTTATTCAACAGGATACCTGTGATGAAGCGGATGATTAAAACAGTGGTATGACCTTCGGTTCTGGTTTACGAGGTGGCGTTGGCGGTGTAATATCGTTCAACCAGTTATACGCCTCTTCGTAGGTATCAAATCCTTTGTGTAGTGGCTTGTTCCATCCGGGTGTAAAGTTTCGGACGCATTCTTCGTAAGAATTATAGATGCCTCTCTTCCCGCCTTTCTTTAAGGCATAAAAGTTCTTGTGTTTTCTTTTTCTCATTTTTTTTGTGTTGATATTTGATACAATATTTATTCGGTAGTAAACAGGTGTATGCAAGGAAGACTACACAGAAATGTTGTAGCCCTCCTGCATACGACTTGTCAGAGTTTCTCTACCAGAAACTCATCATTGCCAATCTTTGAGATTGATACGACTCGTGCGCCACCCTTATTAAACTTCGTTGCGAAGTAGTGGGTGGGTGGAGTCTTCCGCTTCCATTCAGACAAGGAAATCTGTAGTCCTTCCCCTTGTTTAAGTGCGGCAATCTGGTCAGCGAATTCGACTACACCTCTTCGTCTGGGTCTGGACTTCAAAAGTTCTTCGACCTCTTCTTTTTTTAAATGCTTCATTTTTTTTTGATTTTGTTATTTAATTTTTTCCCACCCCGCTTGCTCTCCTTACCGGCGCCTGTAGTTTTTGCCTGCAATGTGGTTACCATGATTAAAGCAGAACCCGGTGACAAACAAAAATTCCTTAGCAAATGATTTCCATTCGCTCGAGGGAGTGAACCAAAATCCTCACGACATAACTTCTGTCTTCAAATACAGAGGTTTAGTCAGGTCGTCTAAGAGTCCTGCCTCCACCAGAATAAATCCGTTAATGTTTCCCATATATTTAGAGTCCCATGTCCTTATGTGGTCAGTTTCGGATTCTCCATTTATCAACCAGATTTCAAACTCGTATTTACCGCTCGTCAATATCCACGAGTCGAAATCTTCGACATTTAATATCTCCCGATAATCAACGTCACCATCACGCCAACTTACCATGACTGAAGTAAACGTCTTGAAGCAGTGGAATATAGCATTAGCCCTTCCACCAATTAGTGTTTTGTTTGGAAATTCTTTCTTCCTCTCAATCGCAATGGGCTTGCCTGCCGCGTTCAAGCGGATTATTTTTTCCCTTACTTCATAGTAAGGCTTAAATCCCCCGACTTCTTTTGTCTTTTCCATATTCTTTATTGTTGCCTTTTTAGTCTCGCTACCTGCGAAACGTGCATCCTGAGTATGCGAGATACTTTCGACTCCAGGAACAGTGAGGTGAAAATATTTCCAGGGGCGGGCACCGGTTCTTATCAAAGTTACCTATGTCTTCGGAGACAAAAGTTGTTCATCCGTAGTGAAGAATATATGTATCAATCGAGCCGGAACTACTAATACATATATTTAGATGATGAAAATTGCGACATGGAATGTAGAGCGACCGAGTGATTCTTCCAAAACGCGGAACGCGAAAATTATTGACGCGCTGAAAGAAGTTGACGCGGATATTTTAATTCTGACGGAGACCAATGCGATAATCCATCCCGGTGATGAATACAGTCCGTTTGCCACAACTTCACTACTGCTCTTGTATGAGTCATATTACAAGGTAGACGAGAACCGGACAACCATCTGGAGTAAGTATGCCGCGAGTCAGTATTTGGAAACATACGATGGCTTCACCAGTATCTGCACCGGTATCAAAACTCCGTTGGGCGACTTGAATGTATATGGGACCGTCATCGGCATACACGGCAACAGAAGAGAGAGTTTCGATGCTGACCTCAATAAACAAATTGGTGATTGGAAAAGAATCTGCGCAGGCGGCAACATCTGCGTAGCAGGCGATTTCAATATTTCTTTCGGTGACAACTACTATTATACAAAGGATGGTCGCCAAAAAATAAATGACTGCTTCAACGAGTTGAAGATTGAAAATATGACGGAACGCATTCCTGAAAATATTGACCACATCGCTATCTCTATGTCCTTTTTGAAATCTCTGAAACCGGTAACATCAGTTTGGAATCAGGATAAAAAACTGAGCGACCACATTGGTGTATGTGTAACGTTAGTTTAAGAGTTGCCGTTGCCGAACCGTAAAATTATTTCTTGGGAAAGGCCTTATCGTATTCATCGAGCACCGGTTTCAACTCCGCGCAAATTCTGTAGCAGTATGATTTGTCCTCGCCTTCGAAAAATGCCAAATTCTCTAAGATGAAATCCCGACCGTCCCTTAGTTCCTCCTTCCCATTCTTATCTACGATTTTCACTCGCCCCTGTTCATCGAAGCACTTCATCCGGTAGCGCCTCAGCCTATTGCGGTTATCCGAATAGTGTGAGAAGACTGCTATACGTAGCTTCTCTTCTTCTGTAAGTTCTAATTCGGCAGGTTTCTTCTTTACGAATTTATACGGCCAGCGCTTCCGGTATTCTTTCATCCAGTCACGAATACGTGCACATCTGCCGTAGGATTCTATCTTCTCAAAATATCTTAGCAACGTCAGTAAGTATACTATCCCACCGTTTGCTTTGCCGTCCGGTTCAAACAAACTGATGCCGAACTTCAGCAGACCTCCATACAATAATATATGCTCATGGTTTTCTTTCTGTGTGCCAGTCTCTATTGGGGAATGCTCTTGATGATTCGGTCGCATGCAGTAAAATTAGTGCGGTAGGACGACAGGGAAAAATAGAACTTCTGTTACCAAAGACGAAGGTTAAACAATCGTGTTCAGGAATCTGAATATCTCAACCATCGCCTGAGTATCCAGAGCACAATATTCCAACAAGTGTTCGCGCTGTGCTGACCAGTCGGCTGACGGCTGCTTCATCATTTGCATGAAAATTTGACTGGCCAGTTCACCGTTGTTCACCGGTAGATTTTTGTAACTCAGTTTTGGCGCGACAACCGGTAGCACATTTTTTATTGAGTAGGAGCAAGAAAATTTATTGTCATAATACCAACGCTTGGAAAATGGGTCGGCTAAATCAATCAACCGGTTGATGACGGCATTGATTTGTTCTTCATACTGCGGGAATATTTGCGACAGCGTATTCAGCCGGCCTTTCTCAAACCCTCTATTATACACGAACACAGTTCCGGTGTCGCCTAAGTCACGCAATAACTCCCGAATAAATTTCTCTCTGAAGTCGCTATGTGCGCTCGCAAGAAAAGAATAGTGAATCGGTTCGGCATTCTCACTTTCCAACACGTGTATGCTATATTGAAACGGTATCTGCTCGTAGGGACTGCTCTTATCAAACGGAGGTAGTGCAAACCGAATCGTTTCGAAATCCATGAAGTAAAGCGGGTAATTGAATGACTGTATGAATGCTCTGAGCATATCGGCATTTATATAGATGCCGTTGTTACGGTGGCACTCGACCACATACCTCTCCGGTTCTTTAAGTGTTTCCCAATTCGTTAAATCAGCGATACGTTTCGTTCCTGCGTGAAACAGCTCGAATCTTTCGTTCAACCGGTAACAGGTGAAGTCAAGAATTGATTCTTTCGGAACGTCTTTCCAGCAATGCTCCTTGAACTCGCATGTATAAGGTTGCGTGCATTGACGACCGATTTTAGTGTCGGGAGAAATCTTGCTTATCGCAACTTTTTTCAACTCATTTATCTTTTCGGCAATCTCGTCTTGCAGCGCCACTACCAGATAATAGATGCTTTCTATTTTAAACAACTTATCCGGTTCTATCTCGCCCGACCGTTCATACTCTGAGTTAATATGAATGAGGCACATGTCCTTTAATTCCAATCCTGATTCCTTCATCACAAAATATTGGAGGGCGCAATCGTGTAGTTGGATGTCGTGCGCTTTTGTGCTGGACTTTACCTCGTATCCAAACCAACCGTCATTTTTCTTCACAAGTATATCAAGTGCTGCCAGCACTCCGTTGTGTTGGAATGCCGCTTCATATATTACCGGTTGCCCGTCTTTGATTAACTGCTTCGTGAGTTCGAGCGAGGGACCGTAATCAAAAAATGTTTTCGGGCTTGCATCTAACCCGTCTGGGAATAGTTGTTGCGCGAGCTTTCCAATTTCATGACCTTGGTCAAAAACAAATTGCGTTGTTGCCGGTGTAGGCGGAATCAGGTCACGTCTGTTTTTGTAAAGCCATAATGCTTTCGGACAAACGGTGCCTTTTATGAAAGTGCTCTTGCTGAGAATATGTTTTTCTGTATTGGTGCTCATGCGTTGAAGATAGGAGTAAAGTGTGTAAGGGAAAAGATTAGCCGGCTATGAAATATTCCGTGCGTTTAATTTTCTATTTTGGGAACCACATTCATAAATTTATTTTATGACAAAAGAAAGATTGCTTAGAGAGATACTCCAAAATTTAGTAGAACTCTGTATGCATACTTATGAATCGGAGTTAGAGGTGATTTCGAGTAAATTTGAGAACGAGTTCAAATTGAAATTGAATCGGTATCCAACGAAAAGAGATGAATTAAAGTTTTGTAAAGAGCTACATAAGGAGAAGTTAATCGAATTAGAAAAAATTCAGGAATGGCGAGACTTAACTGATGAAAACATATCTGACAGATTAGAAAAGTTTTTTGCGGAAATATTTAGGAAATCAGAATTTCAAAAATTCTTTGACAGTCTTTTAAGTGAAATAGAGGATGGTAAAAAGCGACCGGTGGTAGATTTTGTGGTGCTTCCTACGCTAAAAATGTTGCAAAAAGCATCTTACAAGGATAGAAAAACAAAAAAGAAATACAGCGTTCTTCAACTGCGGAAACTCAAAGATGAAAGCACTCCAGAAGCATTTTTCAAATCCCTTGAGGAGAAGTATTCTGTTTCTGTAAGTTCCACTGAGATTGAATACTCTCCCCACCATGTGCTGATTTATTCAAGCGGTGAAATATTTCCTGAAAAAGCAATTTTTGCAGAAGGTGTTAGTTTAAAAATTCCTATCGCTAATCCTGTTAGTAGTATCGCTTATGCAATGGCTTTGACGCATTTTCTTGGTGAAGTAAAATCAAAAGCTAAATCCTTAGAAACGCAAAGGTTGGATGCCGATATTAAGCCAGATGAAATACGGATTCCGAAACAACTATTAAAACTAACACCGTTTGGAGATTCAATGGTTAGTGAAAACATATTGAATGAAATCGGTCAAAAACTAAAATCAGAAGGATTCATTGACTATGGAGACGGAACTACCCTTGGACGGACATTCCGCACCGGTTACTTAAAAGGAAATAAAATCGACTGGGTTCGAAAAGGGGAAGGCGTAAGCAACTTGCTTTACTTTATGTATTTGGCTTGGGATGTTTATGCACTTATTGAGAAAGGAAAGGGCAATAAACCATATTTATTTAAACCACTCCCTTACTATTTTTTGGTGGAGTCCAAAGAAATTATCTTAATTGACACTATTAAAAAACGCTTTCATGAGATAGTGAATGGTTTGAAAAATGAAGGTCTAAATCAATCACAAACATTAAAACTTAAGAAAAGCGTAATTAAGCGCACCAAACAACCGTGGATGGAAAAGATGGATGAGATATTTGAGCGATTGCAGCCATACCAAAAGATTGAACGGTATAAAAAACAGGTAACTAACACCTGACAATGTCAGCCCTAATCCTGACAATGCCCCCGACAATACTACTCCCCAATTAAAATATTTTCTCCTTGAAACGCCCGTCTATCGGGCATTTCCAATTAAAGCCATTCCGATTGCTCTATTGTCGGGTTAGCTCACGCACCCCTATGTCTACCTTCGAGTATGCTTTGCAAAGCCAATGTTTCATTTCATCATTTTTCCTTAAACCCAAAATTTAATACCATGAAAAAGGATATTAAAAAGGTCGAAACACCCTTCCAAAAGTTTCAGTATGCCCCGGTTCCATCATCAAACTTTCAGGCCATACCTCTTAATGCTTTTCTAACGACTGTAACAAAAGCTGACTCTAACGAAGCTCTCGGCATTTACTCTCGTGAAGAGGAGTTGATTTTTCTGGAAAACCTTGTTAACGACTTAGCTATAAGTTACAATTAAAACTTATCTCTAATTCATCTTCACCAAAGCCCCTCTCAATGAGAGGGTGCTCCTGGTGCTGCATTAAAATTTGATTCCCCGTTTATCATTTCTACAACTGTCAAACACTAAGTATAAATCTATGGATAATTCAAGTAAAAAATTTAAAGGTTCTTACACAAAATTATATCTCAGCGACCTGGTTCAGCATCCGGCTTCTGCATGGATATACACTGCAAGAGGTATAAAACCTCTCGCAGAATCAATCACCGAATTTGGAGGGCTCATAAACAATCCCAAGGCTGCAAAACCAAATAAGGATGGAAAATTCCCAGTCTTATCTGGTTGGCGAAGAGTGCTCGCTTGCCGAATGTTGGGCTGGGAGTACATGTTCGTGGAAGTCATGGAGGATTTGCCAGAAGAAGATGAAGCATTGTTTGTCGTTGAATGCAACAACTACCGTGAGAAGACACCCCGCGAAAAATACTACGAAATCAAACTCTACGAAGTAGAACTACCGAAGCGCCAGGGCAAACGAAGTGACATTGAAGGTGAAGAGAAGCGCGACCGTAGAAAGGCCATCGCTGAAAAGATGGACATCGCGGAAAGTGAGGTTCGTGACCTGGTAACGGTAGGTGACCACGATGCCACCCTGCTCGACACTATTGATGGTGACAACGTGAAATTGACTCCTCTTGCAGCCAAAGTAAGAAAAGATACAGGCAAAACACCAGACCTCAGTAAGTACCTGGCGGTGCAGATAATAGACCTTGCGATGTGCGAATGCCCCTTTTGTCATTCCTCGAAAACTAAACGCATTGATATGCGCGAAGCAGAATCCGGGACTGAACTCTTCTATCGCTAAAACCCACCCATGAAAATAGAAACAAAAATACGCGCGCCATAAAACTGAAACTTCTGCTGCATCTATAGAATTATTTAAAATCTAAAAAACAAATGACAATGAACATAATTATGAATTCACTCCCCACAGCGATGGTGCTGTTTTGCGGAGTAGGCGGCTCATCGCTTGGTTTGCTGTGGGCGGGATTTAAGGAACTGCTATCTATTGATAACTGGCATGTGGCTCAAAGAAATTTTGAACTCAACTTCCGAGACGGTAAGTATGGACACATTCCTTTTTTGAATGCAGATATAATGAA
The DNA here is from genome assembly GCA_947476645.1 of Bacteroidota bacterium. GTDB lineage: Bacteria > Bacteroidota > Bacteroidia > Chitinophagales > LD1 > Bog-950. The sequence continues at coordinate 14,615 of CANJRM010000015.1, read as the reverse complement.
GCTATCTGCGGAGGAGATAATGACTAAGGCGTTAATATACGCAGGTGAACTCGCGTTGCTGGTCATTACGGCACCTTGCCAGGGATTCAGTATTGCTTCCGGTAAGGCAAACCCCTTGGACCCCAGGAATGCGCTTTTCCTAAAAGGTATTGAAATTGCAGCGGCTATACGTCCGAAAATAATCCTCTTTGAAAATGTGCCGGGTATGTTACGCCCTGAGATGACTCCGATAATGAACGAAATCAAGTTGCGTTTTAAGGAGCAGCTTTCGGAGTATTACATTTTCTGTTTTCAGGTAAATGCTCTCTTCTTTGGTGCTCCGACTGACAGGGAGCGCTTAATCTACCTTTGCATTCGCAAGGACATCTTTAAATTTTCGCCATTGTTTCTTGCTGCCACACCTAATATCGGCAGATTCACCATCGGAAAAATAGCACCCGCTATCAGGCAGATTCACTTTGGGCAGAGCAAGCGCATTATACGCACGCCCCGTGAATTTATGTGCACCATTACCGCTACCGAAGGCGTTTACTATTTCGAAAATGATGTATGGACACCCTTGGCAGAGAACGAATCTTACTTGAAACGATTTAGTTCGTTTCCAGAGGACTTTGAGCTGGATGCTTCCACCGCTTTAAAGTGTAAGTTAATCGGCAACGGTGTTCCACCGATGCTGATGTATCACCTGGCAGTGTATATCCGCACGGAAATACTCGGTTACCCACCGGTGAATGCTTTGCCGATGCCAACAAATATTGAAGACCCTACTAAAAAACAAAAGGCGGGTATTCTTTACTCCGCCAATACTTAAAAGCCCTAATTAAAATGACGGGACTTACTATTCTATTGTAAAACCAAAAGCTAAACTCGTATAAACACAACAACAATGAACGAAAAAAAAGTTCTACATATTTATTGCCGGGTAAGCTCGGATGTGCAGTTGCAAGGTTACTCCTTGCAGGCACAGAAACTTGCAGGTATTGAAAAGTCAAAGCAATTGGACTTCACCTATAAATTGCATGAGGATGGTGGCAAGAGCGCGAAGGATGAGGACATCAGCAACAGACCGGCCCTTACTGAATTGCTGCGGTTGGTTGATGCCGGTGAGGTTTCCGATATTTTCGTGACTGAAACTGACCGGTTGACACGTTCCCCAGAACTGCACTCCAAACTGAAGGTTAAGTTTATGCGTCATAATATTATCCTCCATACGCTATCCGGTTCCATTGATTACAACAATTACGACCAGGAATTCATGGCCGATATAAAGGCGCTTATCAATAAAAGGGAGAACAGCTTAAAGTCAGCTCGTTCAATCAGAGGTATGATTGAGGCAGTAAAAAAAGGGAGGTGGATTGGATTGATAATCCCTTACGGTTATAGAAAGGATGCTAATAAAATTATGGTCATAGATGATGAAGAAGCAGAAATCTATCGACAAATGGTTGCTTGGTGTTTATCGGGGGACGGAACTAATACTATCGCGAAGAAGTTGAACTCGCTGAATATTGCCACACGAGGAAGAAAGGTTATGCTAAATGGCACAAAGGTTAGAAACCGATATACCAATTCCGTTAGACAGGTTACCAATGAGGAGTTTGTTTGGCGGCCAGGCACAGTTTATTGCCTACTTACCTGCCCTATCCATAAAGGTGAAAGAAAGTATAAAGGTGAAATATACCCTGCCCCAAAAATAATTGATGAGAAAACATGGGAAAGAGTGCAACTACAGTTGAAAAAAAACAGAAACTGCGCCTTTAACCACGGCGTTCATGATTACCTACTTAAAGGATTGTTGCGCTGCGGTGTATGTGGAGCAAATCTATATGGTAAAATAAAATCAAATGAGCGAACTTATATGTGCTCCTCCAAGCGCTACAAGTCATGCGGCTTGCGCTCTCCAAATCTCGACCGGCTCGAAGCTATTGTTTGGGATAGAGTAATAAACTCCGGTGAATACTTATCTCAGATACAATCTGAGTGGAATGAACATGGTAATGATGCCGCCATCAAAACATCTGATAACGATATTGCAGGATTTAAGTCTGAACTTGATATGCTTGATGTCAGGGAACAAAAACTATTTGAGTTATATGAGCTTGGCCGGATAGACATTGAGAATTTTGATAGCCGAAATACAGCAATTAAAAAAGAGAAAAAAATATTGCTGAGCAAACTGAAAAATGAAGAGCAGCGGGGACTGGCATTAGCACAAATCAAAAATCAAACAGAAGATTTATTTGCAGGGCTTAAGGGATTATGGAACGTTCGCAAAGAATTGGATAAGATGGCGTTTAAAGAAAAACGGGAGTTGCTTCATCAGCTCGGCGCGAATATCCTTGTTACCTGGAATGCTAAGGACCGCACCCATAATATTGACCTAACCTTTTCAGTAAATGGCTTTAACTACCAGAAGAAGGCCATTATGCTCCCTATAGGTAAGAAGACTAAAGAATCGAAACCGACCGCTTTTTGGAGTGGCGACCAAGTTCAGTTTTTTAGCAAACTATTTAGACGCAAAGTCAATTATCAGCCACAGCTCCATATTACAGAGCAAGCTCAGTAGCTTTATGGTGCGGTTCAACTGGGTGAACAACGATGATGGTGCGGGCACCGACCCTTCAGTTGCTATCAACAATGTTTTGCTGCGCGACTCCATGCCCGGCAGTGCTGACTCCATTGTAAAAGCAGTTACGCTTACTCAACCAACGCCACCGCATTTTGTAACTGCTTCGTTGAGTGTTATAAGTCCTTCGTGCGGAGCGAACAACGGCTCTATAAATAATGTGGGTGTTGCAGGCGGAACGCCAACATATACTTACTCATGGACAATTAGCGCAGCACAAATAGGTACAGCAAATTCGATTACGAATATTGGTGCAGGCATCTATACATTTGAAGCCACTGATCAGAATGGATGTGTAATTGATACTTCGTTTACTTTAGTTTCTACGGGTGCCGGAAGCGCAACGGTTATAGCGCTTGACTCATTGATATGTGCCAGCGATTCAACACAAATTTGTTGTACGAACGGGAACTTTATTTCGTATTTGTGGAGCACAGGAGCAACCACAAATTGTATTACGGTTCACAGTGCAGGCAATTATTATGTAACAGCTACCGATGTAAATAGTTGTTCTGCTTCAGGTCACAAGGCAATAAGTGTTTACCCACTGCCGCCAGTTTTTATTTCGGTGAATGGCGATACGCTCACTGCACACAACGGAAATTCGTATCTGTGGTATAGAAACGGAAATTTAATTCTGAATGCTACCGATTCAATTTACATAGCTGTGCAATCGGGAAATTACACAGTGGCGGTAACTGATGAGCATGGATGTTTTGCAACTTCTAATGCTGTAGCAGTTACTGTTTCGGGAATAACAGAAGCGCAAAATTCAGATTTTGGAATTCAAATTTTTCCAAACCCTGCAACAGAAAATTTGAATGTGGTTGTAGATGATGAATTGATTGGGAAAGAAATTTCGGTGTGTGATTTGAGTGGAAGAATTTTGATAAAGCAAAGAATTGTTGTTTCAAATTTTACTTTGGACATTTCGCTTTTTTCAAAAGGCATTTATGTTTTGAAAGTTGGTGGAGTAGCAAAACGAATAACCAAGCAATAGTTTCGGCTTACAACAATTCAGCCGTAATTTACAATGCCGTGTGGCCAATGTATGATTGCTTTGTGCTCAACAAAATGAATGATTATGAAAACAACTAAAATCTTTTTTGCACTGCTGATAATTTCGCAGGCAACAATGGCTATCGGAAATTTTTCTTTAATAGAAATTAATCCGCTTCAAGGCACACAAAGCTTTTTCTTTACCGACAGCGCAAAAACATTTTACGGTGCGGGAGAGTTGAACAACTTTGCCGAGTTCAACAGCAAACTTTATTTCGCTGCACAAAATGCGCCCGACAATACAGAACTATGGATGAGCGATGGAACTACTGGCGGCACTTCGCTGGTGAAAGAAATAAACGCAACTGGCTCGGCAGGTATTGGAAATATTGCTGTGGCAGGAGGTAAACTTTTCTTTATGGCAACTGATAATGGTTCCGATTACGATTTATGGACTAGCGATGGAAGTGACAACGGCACTACAAAAATTGCTGAGCTCAATCAATCATGGAATGGCGCTCTGTCTCCACAAAACATTTCGGTGATGGGAAGCAGATTGCTTTTTTGCACACAAGACCAATTGATAATTACCGATGGCACTGCTGCGGGAACCGATTCAATTCAGGCAATCAGTTCTTACTCTCAAGGCTTTGGCTACTGCGAATTGAACAACAAAGTTTATTTCCTGCTTCCGAATGGAAACGGCAATCAGGAATTATGGAGAACTGATGGAACTGTAGCCGGCACGGAACAAATTCTGAATCTTGCTACAACTCCGTATCACATTATAAGCACTGAATCAATGTTGGCATTCAACAACAAATTGTTTTTGGTGGCAGCAACAAGTGGACAAGGTTTTGATTTGTTTTCATTCAACGGAAATGTAGGTGACACGCTTCAGCGAATTGTAATTGCAACGGGAGGAAATTCGTATCCTACTAATATGAAGCTCTACAACAATGCAGTTTATTTCACCGCATCAACTATGACTTCGCAAAATATTTTCAGAATAGGCGAAGGAAATAACACGCCAGTTGAGTTGATGCCTGGTGCGGCTTACAGTTGGATTACCAATTTGAGTTTTGCTAATGACAAGTTGTATTTTTTTGCTGATGGCGCTAATCAAATTCACAGCATTGACCTCAATGGATTTTCGCACAGTACATTTTCGATGAGCGGGTTTATCCTTCCGAATTTTTTTGGCAGTGAGCAAACTTTCTTAGCAGGTGCAAACGGAAAATTTTTCTTTCAGGCATATGATAGTGCAAGCAACAAGCAAGTGTTTGTGGAAAGCGATGGCACGCAATCAGGCACCCAGGTAGTTATGCCACTGGGAGCAAATACCGAGCATCCGTTTAATTTTATTTCGGGTTGCGGAACGCTTGATGTGTTTGATTTTAAAATGTGGGGCAACAAAGTAATTGTGCCTGCAAACTTTACCGATGCAGGAAGAGAGTTTTGGATTTATGAACCCGAAGCAGCAACAGGAATTGTTCAAACACAAAACGGAAACACTTTCTCCTTATTTCCGAATCCTGCGAAGGGAGAAGTAACTGTAAAAACAAGCAACAACGGTTACTGCGACCAGCAGATTGCTATTACCAATGTAAGCGCACAAGTAGTTTCTAAAACAGTTTTGCAAAATGAAACAACTACGCTCAAACTTTCTTCACTTGCAGCAGGAAATTATTGCGCCACGCTTTCTGAAAACGGAAAAGTGACGGGCACAAAAAAATTGGTTTTAGTAAAATAGTATTGTCAAAAAAAATAAAGCGATGAACAGAACGAATGAAATCTCTACGCCTGTTCATCGTTTTTCTTCTTCCAGCGAAATCAATTTTCGCTTTATAACCATCACCGAACAAAGTTTCGAAACACCCGATGTAGAACACCGTCATGGTTACTGGACCGTTTTCATTTTCTTAGAAGGCAAAGGCAAACACGTAATCGATTTTAAAGAAGTAAAAGTGAAACCCGGAAGCATTCACATTGTTTTGCCGGGGCAGGTTCACGCATTGCATGGCGGCAAAAACTTTCTAGCGCATGCGCTCATTTTTACCGAAGACTTTTTTCTGATGCGCGATGAAACTACCAAGTTGCTGATGCGCTTATTTAAATTTATGGATGCGGGAGAAGCGGTAGCGTTCGACATTACCAAAGCCGAGAAAGAATTTTTTGGTTCGTTGCTTCAATTGATAAAACACGAATACGAAAGTCACAGCGAAAGTAAAGGTGTTGTTTTGCTTGACTTGCTTTCTGTTTTTATAAGTAAGTGCAACAGCGCTTTGCGGTTGCCGCAGTTGCCAAGTTCTGCACCTGACTCAATGCATTACATTCAGCTTAGGCATGCAGTGGAGAAAAATTTCAGAGTAATTCACACCGTAGCGGAATATGCAGAGATGCTTCATATCTCTACCAAGCAACTAAACGAACTTTGTCGCGCGCACACGGGCTTGAGCGCGCTTGAATTTATTCATGCGCGAATTACGATTGAAGCAAAACGTTTATTGAAATACAGCCACAAACCTATTAAGCAAATTGCTTACGACTTGCACTTTACCGATGCGGCACATTTCACTAATTTCTTTAAGCAAAAAACAGGAAGCACTCCGGTAGAATTTAAGGAGAAATAAAATTATTGCGCTGCTACGGCTTCCAACAAATAAATTTTTTCGCAGACAGACTCTCGTTTTGCGGGATTCAAAAACCTTCCATTGATTTTAGAAACAGGAAATGTTTTTCTGTCGTAAATAATTTTGAAAGAAATGTTTTCGGCCCTTAAATCTGCCAATCCGTTTTCACTTGTAATTACAAAGAGCTTCTTTTTTTGCTCTAAAAACTGATGCAACTTTCCGCACTCGGTAAATTCACCGGCACAAAAACGCTGCGCATAAAACACAGGTGAAAAACTAACGCCTGATTGATAGGAAACAAAATCAATTTGCTCATCTGCCCGTGTGTGCATGTATTTTCCAAATTCGCTTTGCGGTTGATACTTCAAAATCTCGGGGTAATTAAAACCGCTGAGCAATACATTGAAATAAATGATAGCGAAAGCCGAAGCGTAAAACCAGTTTTTTGTTTTGAAAAAGAGAGCACCAATCGAAACTGGCATGGCTATCAAAACCAAAAGCGAAAACAGCTCAATGCCTTTGAAAGCGTATTGCAAGAATGCAGCAACCAAACACAATCCGAAAATTAGAATGCTTTGAAGCGGAACAATAAATTTTCTGAGCTGCGCATTGTTCATTCCTTCTTCAAAATATGAAGCGGCAATAACAGCAGCTAAAGGAAACACCACAAAAATGTAATGCGGCAGTAGATATTTTGAGAGTGAAAGAGAAAGTAGAATCAAAGTAAAACCGCTGAGAGAAATAATTTCAGGTTGTGTTGTTGTCGAGAATTTACTTCTCACAAAACTCCAAATAGATTTTAGCCATCCAACAAAAAAGAAAACCGTCCATGGCAAAAATGCCCATGCAGTGCTATGAACTAAAAAGAATGGGTCGGGATGATTGTTCCATTCACTTTCACCGGTTATGCGTCCGAAACTTTGTGTCCAGAAATAAAACTTCAAACCTTTCATGCCGAATTGCTGATACAAGCCAATACACATAGGAGCAAGTAACAGCGCAATTACAAAAACGGAAAGCACAATTCGCACATCAAAAATCCGGTTTAGTTTTTTCTTCCATAACAAATGAGGAAACAATGCCGCACCCGTTACGATTAAACCGATAGGACCTTTTGCAAGAAGCGCGAGTGCGACACCCATACTACCGAGCAAAAGATTTTTTGTTTTTGAAGTTTCAAAAAACTGCGCCCATTGCCAGATAGAAAATATCACCGCGCCCATGAGCATGGTATCTGTGCGCACATCGTTGGTCATTAGAAACATCGCTTGCGAACTAGCCAGCATGAGCGCGGTAGTTTGCGCAATTTTTTCAGTGTAATAAATTTTTGAGAAGCGATAGTTGGAGTAGATTCCCAGCAATGCGAAAAGCAATGAAGGAAGTTTGTATGAAAAATTACTGATGCCGAGCAACCAGAAACTTAGAGAATTCAACCAAAATAAAAGTGGCGGCTTATCTAAGTAAGTATTTTGCCCGCAATGAATTTGCAAGAACTCTTTGTCGTGCAACATTTGCCAACTCATTTGCGCGTACTGCGCAGCATCTACTTCCATTACATCTAAACGCAGGTTGAGCGCGTAGGCAAATAGCGCGAACAACAGCAAGAAATAAAAACCGATTTTGGTCAAATTGAGTTTTTGATGCTAATATACAAGTTATGCAAGGCGATAATGTACTTATAACACAAACGGAATCACTGCCATTCTCTCTTTCGGATAATCAGCAAATTTTTGATGATACCATTTGTGATGGTCTAGTGCACGAGGAAGTAAATTCACAATTGTCCAGATAGGAAAACTATAAGCAGCTAATGAACCAATCATTAAAGCAAAGCCAAACCATTCCATCATTTCACCAAAAAGATTGGGGCATGAAATGTATTTGAACAAAAACCCTTGCGGAATTTTATAACCGGTTTCACCGGGTTTGCGAAGGGCAATCAGGATGTTATCGCTTTTTACATTGATGAAAACACCTGTAATAAAAATGATGATGCCCAAAATAAATCGGGGACTAAAAAAATATTCATCCAAAAAATTTCCTCCGATGTTGCCTAGAAAATAACCAAGGATAAAAGTGTTACACGCATTGAAGAACACAGCCGAGCCGCAAATCACTAGAGGAATTTTTTTGCCTTTGGTGTTGGTGCGAAACGGAAAAACATAAGAACGATAAATGTAGTGCGCCATATAAAGCGAGTAGAAAAAATAACTGGCGTGGGTTTTTTCTAGGCTGCCTGTCCAAAACCAAAAGCTGATGAAGAAAGGAGCAACACCTTCCTGAATCATCCAGCCAATTTGATTGGAAATCATTGGTCCCCAACTTTCAGATGCGTGTCTTCCGTAAGGCGCGGTTTGTCTGAGAAGAAATGGAAATGCAACAATGCCTATAGCAATCCAAATTTCGGTAATCAGTGTGAATGTTTCAAGTGTCATAGAATTAATTTTGTTTCAATAAAAAACAGCGTAGCGTGTTCCTTTGTTCTTCGATTCTAAGAAACGTTTTGCGCTCTCTTCAATTGATTGTTTAATAGAAATGAAGTCACCTTTGTAAACGCCTTTTACTTTCTCATTGTTGTAGTAAAAAGGAATTCGTGCTACACGTAAATCATCGCGACTGTAATCGGGTTCTCTTCGTGTAAGCCATGCTCGCAAAGCTTCAAACCTCCATGCAACTTCACTCATCCACTTGCTCACTTTCATTTTTGGCTGAGGTTTGTTCAGTGCATCGGCAATGAGCGAAAGAAAATCTTTAAGCGAAAGACTTTCAGCCACCGCAATAAATCTTTCTCCGTTTGTTTCGGTGTTCATGAGTTGAACCATCAGCGAGCTTAAATCGCGCACATCAATAAACCCGTTTGCGCCTTCGGTATAAAAATTCAAACCATCATACACCGTTTCAAAAACATTTAGCGGCTCGTGATGCCAGAAACCCGCGCCTATAATTCCACCGGGGTTTACAATCACTGTATCTAATCCTTCGGCATTGGCGCGCCATACTTCCATTTCTGCTAACCGCTTACTTAAAAAATAATCGAACAGCAATTTCGAAGTATGGGCGTTGTAATTTTCGTCAATCAGTTTTTTGTTCTCAGGAATGCCGAGTGTAACCACCGAACTTACGTAGAGCAATTTCTTTACTCCGTTATGCAAACTGGCATTCACCAAATTAGCGGTGCCTTCTACGTTTACCTTCATCAACTTTTCATAATCGTTCGACTGAAATGAAACCAAACCCGCGCAGTGATAAACTTTATCTATCCCTTCAAGTAGTTCATCTAATTTGCTTAACTCATTCAAATCTGCTTCTACCCATTCTATTTGTTCGACATAACCATCGAGCAATTCAAGCGTTGAAGTGGCGCGTTTGGTGGCGCGCACTTTCTCTCCGCTCTTGAGCAAATCTTTTATGAGGTATGAACCAACAAAGCCGGTGCCGCCTGTTACAAGAATCATTTTTGAAAATTAAATCGTCAGTCCTCCGTCAACACTAATCACGGTTCCTGAAATAAATTGCGCTTCGTTACTTGCCAGAAAAACATAGACGTTTGCCACGTCTTCAGCGGTTCCCAATTTCTTCAACGGAATTTTTTCTTTCATCATTTCAATCACTTTTTCCGGAATGGTTTTAATCATATCGGTAGCAATGAAACCGGGAGCCACCGCATTTACCGTGATATTGTTTTTGCCGAGCTCGCGCGCCCATGTTTTGGTGAGCGCAATTACTCCGGCTTTCGTAGCAGCATAATTCGACTGACCGTAATTACCATACAAACCTACAATGCTCGAAGTGTTTATGATTCGCCCGAAATTATTTTGAATCATGTTTGGCGAAATGGCTTTAGTGCAATTGAACACGCCCGTGAGGTTTACATCCATCACCTGTTGCCATTGTTCGACTGTCATTTTTTGCAGCGAAGCATCGCGCGTAATACCTGCATTATTTATCAGCACATCAATCTTTCCGAATTGCTTAATTACTTCTTGAGTAGCTTTTTCTACTTCTTCAAAACTTGCGGTGTTTACTTTTATAAAGCGGGCAATCAAGCCTTCGTTCAAAAGAATCAACTCTAATTCTTTTCCCTGTACTTCGCTCACATCCCAAATAGCTACTGCCGCACCTTCGCGCGCAAATTTTTCAACGGCTGCTTTTCCAATGCCCGAAGCCCCACCGGTAATAACCACTACTTTGTTTTGAAATCTGCTCATCGTTTTGTTTCATATTTATGTGGTGCAATTTCATTCTAAAATCCGAAATCCAAAATCCGCATTCTTTCAATGGCTGATTACAATTTTCTCACTATCTGGAAATTCGATGCTCCGCTTGAAAAAGTTTACAATGCTATTCACGATGCCGATAATTACCACTTGTGGTGGAAAGGACAAAGCAAAGTGGAAACCATTAAGCGCGGTGATGTACTCGGTGTTGGCACTGTTAAGAAATTTAAAACCAGAAGCGTGCTTCCCTATTCACTCACTTATACAGGAACGGTATTGGAAGTAGAGCCGCTCAAAAAAGTAGTAGGCACTACCATTGGACAATTAGAAGGCAGAGGCACCTGGGTTTTTGAAAACGAAAGCGGAATCACTATAGTGAAATACTATTGGGTGGTGAAAACAAATTCAGCGCTTATGAATTTTTTCACGCCAATTCTAAAGCCAGTCTTTGAATGGAATCATGATATAGTTATGAAATGGGGCGAAGAAGGTTTAGCGAAATATTTAGGATGCAATGTGATAAAATAGAGGACTGTCATTACTGAGCAAATCATCCCAAATAAAAATCCCGATTGAACACTCAATCGGGATTTTTTATTCGGAACTATAAATTAATTGGGTTACTCACACTTTTCTTTCTCTGCCACTGTAACCCATTTGCCTGAACTCAACACCTGTTTAGCTCCGTCAATAAATTTGGTTTGTTGCGCGGCTTTCAATGGTTTTAAATTGATGCAATAACTCTGCTCGCCTTCTTTTCCCCTTTGGTTCTTGGTAACCGCAAGGGTTATTTTCTCCGCGGTTTGAAATTGTTCGATGTATTTGTCGAGTGCGCTTAATGCTTTGTAATCTATACCACTGCCTATGCTATTGAACGACACGCTCAAGGCTTTGTCAGGATTTGATTGTACTGTTTTGCTTGTGGCACAAGAGCAAGCAAAAAGCAGAAGAAGGATGACTATGTTTTTCATTTAGCAAGAATTAGTTTTTTAGAAATTGTTTTTCCGTTTACTGTGGCGTGTAGAAAATAAATTCCGTTGGGTAAGTAACCCAAGTTAATGCCATAACTATCGGCTTTGCTTGGAGCTATGCTGGCTACTGTCATACCTAAATCATTGGTTACATTCAATTGCGAAAGTTGTTCGCTTTCTTCATGCGAAAAATGAACGCTGAAATTTCCTTTGCTCGGATTTGGTGAAACCTGCACGCTGTTATTTTCTGCACTTACATTAGCTACCGCTGTAGGTGCCTGGCAACCTTGCGAACTTAAGATACCAACTCTGGGTCCGCTCAATGTGGCAAAAGTCCTTTCATATTGGTTGTAAGTAAACATCACTATGCAAGGGTCATCGCCATAGTCCATAAAGTTCATGTACATTTCACCATCCGCATCGCTACCACAAGGATTAAAGGCATTGAAAGGAAAACTTTGTGTGCAACCATAATTTGGTTCACATGCCGGAGGAGTATCACCACATTCATCTGTACCATCACACTCGCCTGCATCGCAGGTTCCATTTTGGTCAGCCTGTGGAGAATCATCACCCCAAATATGTTTTAGGTTTAGCCAATGCCCTACTTCGTGCGTCATGGTTCTTCCCAAAGCATTGGTGCTTATTAAATCTGGACCAACGGTACCAAACGCATCGTAGCGACAACCTACTCCATCATGGTCAGGGTCGGAAGCTAAGTTGGATGGAAAAGTGCCTATGCCTAAAGCGCTCGATCCGGGTTCTAGCTTTACTGTCCAAACATTCAGATAGTGGATAGGGTCCCAATTATCATCGCCACCATATTGCGTGTAACGCATGTTGCCTTGATTAAATTCTTGTGCGGTGAAATAAGGCATACTGGAGTTTACCCGAACAATTCCTGTGGTGGCATTGCCATTAGGGTCGCGTTGTGCCAAACAAAATTCAATATTGCAATCCATGGTGTATGTCCAAAACGGGTGCGTATCGGGCAGTGAATCGGAATTAAGCAATCGAAAATCTGCGTTGAGCGCATCTATCTGCGAGTAGATTTGGTCATCAGTAATATTGGGTCCTGTGCCATAAGCTTCGCCATGATGAATAACGTGTACGACTACAGGTATGGTAACAATGGTACCGCGTTGCCCACGCGAAGCATTGGCTGAATTATCGCGTTTGTAATTCACCTGTGGGTGTTCGGCAATAAATGTTTTAGTGTATTGCTCTAATTGTTCCATGCGCAATTGTGCATCGGGGTCTTTTGCTTTTAGCATTTCCCAAGCTTCGTTGGTGCCACATTTGTCGGCATGTTGCGCCTGTGCTGAATACAGCATTAAAATGGCGGTGAAGAGTAAAATTGTTTTTTTCATGAGAGTGGGTTTTGGTTTAAAATTGTTTTAAAAAAATTGCTTTGTTATTTTACATACTACGTTTTAGCTTGAAGCTACCGGTAAATGACTGTGCTTCGGAATTGGTGCAGTCATAGGCAGTTTTACCATTTTCATAAATAGTGCCCGAAAAAGTTCCTTCAACTACATCGTTGGGATTGTTTCCCCATTGTGTAATATGTAGAGTTTGTGTGGCAATCGTTATTGCCGTTGAAATGCAATTGCCGCTGATATCATGGTGTCTTTCTTCGTTCAAGGAATTGTTGTAAACTATAGTCGTGGTTGGCAGTACTGCACTCGAAGGCCCCGGGGCAACGCGCACGCCCATGTTGAAACTTTTGGGGTCAGCTGTTAAATCATTAAAACTGTATGTGCCTATTCCGGTAATGCCCAAGCAGGTAGCGCCAAAGCTAAAGCCATTTGATTTTGAATCATCAATATAATGAGAGCTAGCCCCTGCTATCACAAATATGCCACCGTAAACAGCGCAGGTTGCCGCGCGGTTGCCATCGGCTTCTACAATACTATCGCTACCCACACCCGCACATACATATGTTACTCCTTTAAAAGTTAGTTGCAGATAGTAAGTTGTATCCTGCCCTCCTCCACCTGTGCCACCGAGTGTGGTAAAATGTATTTCGTTGCCATAGTTGATGCCTTTGCAATTGGCGGCAAAAGCACGAGCGTAGTAAGTAGTAGCGGGCAATAAACCAGTGGCAGAAACGCTAAAACTTCCAGTTCCTGTGTTAGGGTTAGGTAGCAGTACATCGTTGGTGGTAGGGTTATGAGCTGTAGAAAAAACAACTCCGCTGGTTAGTACTGTGCAAGAGCCTTCGGCTATCACATTGCCACCTAATACGGCAGACGTGGTAGTTATGCTTTGCGCTTCGGCTGTGGTTACAGTCGGTCCACCGGCAACGGTATTGTCTGTTGGTGTAGTTGTTTCTTTTATGCAGCCCGCAATGGTTAGGATAAGGGCAAAGAGGATAACGGAGAATTTGTTTTTCATGATTTTACTTTGCTTAAAAATTGTTTTACGGAATGAATAAACTGAATTTGTTTTTTAACGATGCAAAGATGCAGGCTTAGTTCTTCTTCGGCATCCCTTAAAACAGGGATTTTTCAAATTATTTTCTCCATGAAAAAAAGGAGTGCAAGAAAAAGAAAGTGTAAATCTGGTTGTAGGAATCTACAGCCTGTTGGTGTGGGTGGGTGCAGCCTAAAGTCTCTTACTTCATATTATTAAACACCTGCTGCACATCATCGTCTTCTTCTAATTTCTCAATCAGCTTAATCACCTCTTCCGCTTCTGCATCGCTTAGCTCCTTATAAAAATCAGGAGTCTTATCATAACCGCTTTCGGTTACCTCAATATTTTTTGCTTCAAGAGCCTTCGCCAAATTTCCAAAATCATTAAACTCGGCATACGCAGTTATCAATCCTTCTTCCTCATTTATTTCAATCAACCCTCCGTCAATCAACTCCAGTTCCAGCTCTTCCAAATTCCAGTTGCCCTTATTGAATTTAAACATCGCCTTCTTCTTAAACATATACTCCACCGAACCCTGCGTGCCTATCACCCCGTTGTTCTTATTAAAAATCACGCGCAGGTTCGCAATCGTTCGCGTGGGGTTATCCGTAGCCGTATCCACCACTATCGCCACACCGTGCGCACCATAACCCTCATACGTATGCTCCTCATAACCCGCAGTATCCTTCGCACTCGCCTTCTTAATAGCCGCCTCCACCGTTGCCTTCGGCATATTCGCTGCCTTCGCATT
>CANJRM010000014.1 GCA_947476645.1 Bacteroidota bacterium | reverse complement strand
AATAACTTAGCAAGTTCTGCTATTAGTAATCTTTCAGCTGGTAATTACACACTGACAATAACCGATGGCGGAGGATGTTCTGTAACTGCTTCGCAAAATATTTCGGAACCATCTGCACTCAGCCTCACAGCTTCTTCCACTTCCACTACCTGCGGAAACAATAACGGAACTGCATCGGTGCAGGTGAATGGTGGCGTTTCTGGATATTTTTATTTGTGGAGTAATGCTCCAACAACTTCTTCTGTAAACAATCTTCCATCCGGAAATTATCAGGTTACAGTAACCGATGCAAACAGTTGCACCTCTTCTGCAAATGCAATTGTAAATTCTAATGCGGGTGTAAGTATTACGAGTGCTTCATCAAATGTGTTGTGTAACGGAGGGGTTTCCGGTAGTGCGTCTGTAACAGTCAATTCGGGAACCGCACCAATCATTTACAGTTGGAGCAATGGAAGTTCATCAGCATCGCTCACAAGTATTACTTCGGGAAATTATTCGTTGACTGTAAGTGATGCGAACAACTGCTCATCTACTGCTGCTTTTAATATCACTGAACCAACTGCGTTAAATATTTCCGCATCATCTGTTGATGCCACTTGTGTCGGCAACAACGGAAGCATTACAACGCAGGTAGGCGGAGGAACTTTAGTTTATTCTTATTTATGGAATACAGGAGATCTCACTCCATCACTCAACAATCTTACAGCAGGAAATTATTCCGTTACCATCACAGATGAAAACAGTTGCACTGCCTCTGCAAATGCTGTCGTCAATAATCCGGTGAGCGTGAATCTCGTTCCTTCCTCTAATAATGTTTTGTGCTTTGGCGATAACAGTGGCAACGCAAGTGTGAGTATTACTTCGGGAACTACGCCATTTATCTATAGCTGGAATAACGGAGCAACAAATTCTTCTATCAGCAATATTGCGCCAGGAAATTATTCTGTAACAGTTACCGATGCCAATAGTTGTTCGGCAACTTCCAGTTTCATCATTACCGAACCTGTCTCAGCGCTACAAACATCTGCTACATCGACCAGCGCAACATGTGCAGGAAACGATGGAGCAATCTCTTTGCAGGTGAACGGTGGAACAACCGCATATACTTATGATTGGAGTAATGGGGCTAACGGTTCTGCTTTGAATAATCTTCAAGCAGGAAATTATTTTGTGACCGTAACTGATGCGAATGCATGTTCCACTTCAACGAGTGTATCAGTGGGAAGTAGCGGAAGTGTGGTGTTGAGTGCTACTTCAGGCAACACAAACTGCAATGGAGGAAATGATGGAACCGCAGATGTAGTTATCAATAGCGGAGCCGCACCTTTTGTTTACTCATGGAGCAATGGAGCAAGTGTTTCTTCGCTAACGAATATTGCGGCAGGCATTTATACTGTTACTGTTGTAGATGCCAATCAATGTCAATCGTCAGCAAGCATTACGGTGAATGAGCCAACTGCTATAACTGCATTTGGAAATATTGTTGAGCCATTATGTGCAGGAAATAGCAACGGAAATATTTCGTTGCAAACAAGCGGAGGAACAGGAGCATATTCTTATTTGTGGAGCAATGCCGAAACAACAGATTCTGTTCAAAATATTTCTGCGGGAAATTATTCAGTAACCGTTTTTGATGCGAACAATTGTTCTGTTACAGCATCGTTTGTTGTTAATGAGCCAACTCAACTTGCTGTGAATTCAACTTCAACCGATGCAATTTGTTTTGGAGAGCAAAACGGCACGGCAAGTTTGAATGTAACAGGCGGCACACAAAACTATTCTTACGAATGGTGCAATGGAGCTAATACTGCAACCGCTCAAAATTTTGCAGCGGGAGTTTGTACAGTAACCATTACTGATTTGAATAATTGCACAACCAGTACGACCATTCATATTTCGCAACCTAATTCTTTGCAGATAATTACTTCTTCTGCAAATTCTACTAATGGACAAAGCAACGGAACTGCATTTATTGACAACACGAGCGGTGGTGTTGCTCCGTATTCTTATTTGTGGAGCACAGGCAATACGACTTTAACGGTTTCAAATCTAATAGCCGGAACATATACTGTAACTACTACCGATGCGAATGGTTGTTCGGTAACTGCAAGTGTGGTGGTGCAGAATGTAACAGGTATAATTTCTGCGAATGAAGATTTTGTTTTCAGTGTATTTCCAAATCCTGCAACGAACGAAATTTTTGTAGAGTTCAATAAGTTGAGTAGCCAAACAACATTCAGTTTTAAAAATGTTTTAGGACAGAATTTATTTTCTGAAACTATTTCTGCAACCCGAACTAAGATTGATTTATCGCTGCTTGCCGTAGGAGTCTATATGCTCGAAGTAAAACAGGGAGATAAAAAAGCAGTGAAGGAAATTGTGGTGAGTAAATAATCACTAACGATTCTACTTCTTTGTAAACTCGTTCACCACCAATTCGTTGATTCCCATTTTTGAAAATCCACCATCGTGAAAAAGATTTTGCATGGTCACATAGCGCGTTAAATCGCTGAAGAGTGTAACGCAATAGTTAGCGCAATCTTCGGCTGGTGCATTTCCTAACGGGCTTGTTTTATCGGCAAAGCCGAAAAAAGAATCGAAACCTTTTATGCCTGAACCCGCAGTAGTAGCAGTAGGTGATTGCGAAACAGAATTAACGCGCACTTTTTTTGCATTGCCATAGTAATAACCAAACGAACGAACAATGGATTCAAGCGTTGCTTTTGCATCAGCCATATCACCATATCCTGGGAAAGCGCGTTGCGCAGCAATATATGTGAGCGCGACAACACTTCCCCATTCACTAATAGCATCCTGCTTCATGCAGGTTTGAAGAAGTTTGTGAAGCGAAAGCGAAGAGATGTCTAACGTTTTTTGAAACCATTCGTAATTAATATCGGTGTAAGCCTTGCCTTTGCGCACATTCGGGCTCATGCCTATGGAGTGTAAAATGAAATCCAACTTGCCACCTAAATGTTCAACCGATTGAGTAATTAATTTCTCCAAATCTTCCACCGAAGTTGCGTCTGCAGGTATAACGACTGTGCTGCATTGCTCTGCCAGTTTATTTATTTCACCTAGACGCAATGCTACGGGCGCGTTCGATAAAACAAATTTTGCTCCTTGTTCGTGCGCCTTCAATGCAACTTTCCATGCAATCGAGTTTTCATCCAATGCTCCGAAAATAATTCCGCGTTTGCCTGCTAATAATTGGTTCGACATAATTTACGGTTGTTGTGTGATGCCAAATTAAGATTTTACCTGCTCTTCAATCCAGCGATATGTTTTTTCAATTCCTGTTTTAAGCGAATAGTTTGGTTTCCAATTCAGTTTTTCTGAAATCAATTTATTGTCAGAGTTTCTTCCGCGCACACCCGTAGGACCTGCTATGTTTTTTATAGAAATATTCTTACCCGAAATTTCTGCAATCATCTTTGCAAGTTCATTTATCGAAATCATTTCTTCTGAGCCTATGTTCAATGGTCCTTCAAAATTTCCATTCATCATTTTCCAGATTCCCTCCACACATTCATCAATAAAAAGGAAAGAGCGGGTTTGTTTTCCATCGCCCCATACTTCGATAGAACTTTCATTTTTTGCTTCTGCAATTTTACGACACAAAGCTGCAGGCGCTTTTTCCTTTCCGCCTTTCCAACTTCCTTCGGGTCCGAAAATATTATGGAAGCGCGCCACGCGAACATTTAGTTTGTAATTGCGCGCGTAGTTCAAATACAAACGCTCACTAAAAAGTTTTTCCCATCCGTACTCGCTGTCAGGCGCAGCAGGATAAGCCGAATCTTCACTGCATTTTGGATTGTCGGGGTCTTCCTGATTATAAGCTGGATAAACACAGGCAGAAGAAGAGTAGAAAATTTTTCCAATTTTCTTTTCGACACAAAGGTTAATCACGTTCAAATTGATGAGCGATGAATTATACATCACATCTGCATCGTTATCGCCTGTAAAAATATATCCTGCTCCGCCCATGTCGGCAGCCAGTTGATATACTTCGTCAAATGATTGATTGAAAATTTCTGCGCAGAAATTTTGATTGCGCAAATCGCCAACAACAAATTCATCGGCAGCAGTTTTGCTGAACTCGGGATGCTTAAGGTCAACTCCTTTTACAAAATAGTTTTCCTGTTTCAGTCGCTTCACCAAATGGCTTCCGATAAAGCCGCCCGCCCCAAGAACCAAAGCTGTTTTCATTGGTACAATTACTGACGTCTTAAATCGTATTTCTCAATTTTGTTGTAAAGGTGGCTTCGCTGAATATCGAGCACCTCGGCAGTTTTCGAAACGTTCCATCCAAACTTTTTGAGTTTGTGTTCAATGAACAATTTTTCGATATGCTCTTTAAAATCCTGAAACTTGTCGAACTGTTCAAACAAATCTGTGGGTGTATCTTTTGCCTGTGTATTGGTAACAAAAGCACGCACTTCAGCTTCTGTAATTTTTTGGTCAGAAAGAATTACCAAACGCTCAATTACATTTCGCAACTCGCGAATGTTTCCTTCCCAATTCATCGTTTTTAATTCTTCAAAAGCTTTGGGAGTAATCAGCTTTTTAGGAATAGAATAGTCTTCGCAAATTTCTTTCACAAATCTTTCAGCCAGCATCGGCACATCATCTGTTCTTTCGTTCAATGATGGAACGTGAATTAAAATTACGCTGATGCGGTGATACAAATCCATGCGAAATCTTCCTTCTTCGGTTTCTTTCAGCAGATCTTTGTTGGTAGCGGCAATCACGCGCACATCCACCATAATATCTTTATCTCCACCCACGCGAGTAATTCTGCTTTCCTGCAACGCACGCAAAACTTTTGCTTGTGCGCTCAAACTCATGTCGCCAATTTCATCTAAGAAAAGTGTGCCGCCATTTGCCTGCTCAAATTTTCCGATACGTTGTTTAATAGCTGAAGTGAAGGCGCCTTTTTCGTGACCAAACAATTCACTTTCAATAAGGTCGGTTGGAATAGCTGCACAGTTTACTTCTACCAACGGGCCATTCGCACGATTACTTTTTTCGTGAATCCATCGCGCTACTAATTCTTTTCCTGTTCCGTTTTCACCAGTAATCATCACGCGCGCTTCGGTAGGTGCAACACGCTCAATAGTTTCTTTAATCTTTATGATAGCCGGTGAATCGCCAATCATTTCGCGGGTCTTACTCACCTTTCTTTTCAAAACTTTTGTCTCGGTAACCAGGTTCGATTTATCGAGGGCGTTACGCACGGTAATCAGCAAACGATTTAAATCGGGCGGCTTGTTGATGAAATCAAACGCACCTTTCTTGGTTGCTTCAACAGCATTTTCCACCGTGCCGTGTCCCGAAATCATAATGATAGGAGTTTCGCAATCGGTGCCTTGCAACTTAGTAAGCACTTCAAGTCCGTCCATCTTCGGCATTTTAATATCGAGCAAAGCGCACGCGTAATCGCCATCCTTCAACATTTCAAATGCCTGCGCGCCATCGGCTGCTTCATCTACTTTGTAACTTTCGTACTCAAGAATTTCGCGCAGTGTTTTGCGGATGCTTTTTTCATCATCTGCTATTAGAATGTTTGCCATTTGAATTGATTGAATATTGAATAATGAAGATTGAAAATTGAATACCCTAAAATTTTCAATCTTCAATTTTAAATTTTAAGTCAAAAAAGCTGCATGCCTGTAAGCCGGATTCTGTTCTCTGAAATAAATCAAAGCCCTCATCATTTATCTGCGATACCGCTCACGCGGCACCTGTTACGTTCAACCCCTCAGCATCGTGCGAGCAGCGCTCAAGCGCTGATATACGTGAACTTTCAATCCGCAAGGTTTACCCGCTAACTGCATTACTGCAATTAACCGTGCGCTCTTACCACACGTTTTCACCTTTGCCCCAATTTGCATTGGGATAGTTATTTTCTGCGGCACTATCTCTTCCCTGATAAATCGGGGTGCCACCCGTTAGGTGGTGCGGTGCTCTATATTGTCCGGACTTTCCTTTCCTTTTTGCAAAGAACGATGAAGCAGCATGCAACCGTTGGCGAAAATAGACGGTTAATTTAATGGACAAACTTTTTTATGCGCCTTGTGGAAATTTTAAAAGATTATTGTGGATACTTCGACAAAGCTCAGTATGACATATATTAGATGGAAAATTGCTCAATGGTTTGAACTGCGCTGGTGGAAAAATTATTTGCACGGAAAAAGCAAAGAGGAATATTTAGCGTGGAAGAAACAATGGTGGGGCGCCATCCTTTCCATGTTGCCCGATGAAATGCAGATTTGGAGCGATGCAAAAATTGTTGATTTAGGATGCGGTCCATCGGGTGTGTTTATGATGTATGGCGCTTATGATGTAACTGCTGTAGACCCTTTAATAGAGGAATACGAAAAGCAAATTCCTTTTTTTAGAAGAGAGAATTTTAAGAACGTGAAGTTTGTGAAATCAACTATTGAAGAATTTGAAACGAAAGAAAAATTTGATTTTGTTTTTTGTATGAATGCCATTAACCATGTGCGCGATTTTGAAAAAGCGATGGATGTTTTGGTTAACTGCGTTGGTGAGCGAAGAAATTTAGTCCTTACCATAGATGCGCACAATCATTCTTTCTTCAAAAAGTTATTTCGCCTGGTTCCCGGAGACATTCTTCATCCGCATCAGTATGATTTGATGGAATACCAAGGTGCTCTTGAAAAGCGCGGGATTAAAATTCTGAAATCAATACGGCTGAAACATGAATTTTTTTTTGACCATTATTTGATTGTGGCAAAAGGTTGAAGAGACTATTCTGAAGTACTTGATTCTGTTCCCGCAAAATATTCTTTCAAAAGTTTAGCTCTGCTTTCTCCAATTAACTCGGCTAATTCTGCTAGTTCGACTTCGCGAAGTTTTTTTACGCTCTTATATTTTTTCATCAGCAACTCAAAAGTTTTTTCGCCCACACCTTTTATATCTATCAATTCAGAGTGGAGAGAAGTGTTGCTTCTCCGAAGTCGATGGTGCGTAATTCCGAAGCGGTGCGCTTCATCGCGCATCTTTTGAATAAGCTTAAGCGATTCAGATTTTTTGTTGATGTATAACGGTAATGAATCTTCGGGGAAATAAATTTCTTCTAGGCGTTTCGCAATTCCTACGATGGGAATTTTTCCATACAAGTTCAATTGCTTTAACGCATCTACTGCACTGCTCAGTTGCCCTTTGCCGCCATCCACAATAATCAGTTGCGGAAGTTCCTGCTCTTCATCGAGCATTCGTTTGTATCTGCGCGTAATCACTTCGTATATAGAAGCGAAATCATCGGGACCTTCCACCGTTTTAATATTGAAATGGCGATAATCTTTTTTCGATGGCCTGGCATCTTTAAAAACCACACACGCACTCACCGGATTTGTCCCCTGAATATTTGAATTATCAAAGCATTCGATATGGCGCGGCAGGTCTTTCAGTTTCAAATCTTCTTTCAGCGTTTTCATAATTCTGAAACTCGGTTTCTTTTCCTCCGCAGTCATGTTTTGTTTCACTCGCTCCTGCCGCATGTAAAGCGCATTCTTCACCGCTAAATCGAGCAAACGCTTTTTATCACCCGCCTGCGGCACAGTCAGTTTTATGTTTTCAAATGGAAAATCAATTTCAAACGGCACGAGCAATTCGCTTGCGGGTTCTGTTTCTTCCATCGAGTGTTCAAGAATAGCACGCAGCAATAATTCTTCTTTGGTTTCATCAAGCACGCGTTTCACTTCTATAGCGCGGGTTTTCACCACCGTTCCATTTACAATTTTCAGGTAATTCATAAACGCATCAGTTTCATTTTCGGTGTAACCGTACACATCTATATCGGTAAGTCGCGGATTTACTATGGTTGATTTGTTTTCGTAACCCGTGAGTATTTCCAGTTTCTGCCGAAACTCTTCTGCTTTTTCAAAAAGCGTTTGGTCGGCATATTCCGTCATTTTCTTTTTCAAATAATTTTTCACCGAACCAAAATTGCTTTTCAGAATATTCCTGATTTGCTGAATTTCTTCATCGTAATCCGCCTCGGTCTGTAATGCCTGACAAGGACCAAGACAATTTTTCAAATGATATTCCAGACACACTTTAAATTTTCCTGCTTCAATATTTTTTTGCGTAAGGTTTAAGGTACAGGTACGCAACGGGAAAATTTCGCACATCAAATCCAACACAATCCGCGCGTTATACATAGAGGTGTAAGGTCCCAGATATTCTGAACCGTCTTTAATTACTCTGCGCGTAAAAAACACACGCGGAAAAGGCTCTTTCTTGATGCAAATGAACGGATAGGTCTTATCATCCTTCAGCATTACGTTGTAGCGAGGCTGATACTTTTTAATGAGCGAATTCTCCAGCAAAAAAGCATCCTGTTCTGTATCGACAATTACAAACTCAAACTTGGTAATGAAATGAATCATGCGTTTGATTCGGTTCGAGTGCATGTTATTGGTAAAGTAAGAACTCACACGTTTCTTTAAATCTTTCGCTTTGCCTATGTAAATAATTTCCCCTTTCTCATTCAGATACTTATAAATACCCGGCTGATTTGGCAGCGATTCGCGATAAGTCTTAAATTCTTCAGAAGTCATGGAAAGAAGAAAATGATAGGGTTGTTATTTGGTTTTGTCGAGCAATGAAAACCTCAAGGAATCAATTTTGTGTTTCAATCTTCTGCTAAAACTTTTGCCTTCGAGTTCAACTACTTGTTTCGTTCTGAAATTCGGATTCAAAATCCATTTCAGTATTCGTTTGTAAAACGGCAAATGGCTGTAAGGAAATTTTTCAATGCTGAGAAGGTGCTTAATACGCGGATGAATTTTTTGTTCGTATTCATTTCTGTTGTGCCAATAATATTCCTGATCGAGTGGTGGCATTACCTCTGTGCCGATATGAAAAGTGAGATGAAGGTCATCAACCAATTTTAAATTTTCGGCAAAGGCAATAAAATTATGAACCACCGCCACTTCACTAAATGAAACACCCAGACAAATGTTTTCAAGAATAATTTTGTTGAGCAATTCTCTTTTGAAAACAAAGCAATCAAAACCGGGGTGTGGTTTCCCGAAATCGGAATACATCAGTGGTAATTCTTCTGCAGTTTTGTAATGGGTTGAAATTCCTCTACGGTTAATAAGCAACGCATCATGTCCTTGTTTTAAAATTTCTGAAACAGCTACATAAAACTGCGGCATCAGTGCAATGTCAATATTAGTATAGATGAGATACTCGGCATCGGTAGCATTATATAAAGCACGAAACACATCGTTGAGTAGCGGATATTCTTTCGGGTTCGAAAATTTTCCAAAATCAAGAACCGAACGATTTAAATTCGGAAGTTGCGTGAAGAACGCTGGAACGATTTCTTTATCCTCTTCATAGCCAATCGCGAACAGTTCCACTTGCGTTTTCCCTTGTGCAAATTCTTTTGCCACACGAATGCTCTCAAAAGTTATGGGCTGCGCCACATGCAATTCAGATGCAGGCTTGAACTTTACAGGATTGACTACGTGGGCAATTTTCATGTATCGCAAATCTAAAAATTGTAGTGTCTAATCTCTCGTGTCAAAGGTCTATCGTCTTTTTCTATTTTCACGGCATGAGCAAAGCAGTTTACGATTATCAACTGAAAGACATCAGAGGCAACGAACTGAATCTTTCGAAATTCAAAGGCAAAAAAATTTTATTGGTAAACACGGCTTCAGCTTGCGGCTTTACTCCGCAATACAAACAATTGGAAGAGTTGTATCAGAATTTGAAAGAGAAAGTTGAAGTGATTGGTTTGCCTTGCAACGATTTTGGTGAGCAGGAGCCGGGAACGGAAAACGAAATCGAGCAATTCTGTGAAGTGAACTTCGGAGTTACATTTCCATTGACAGAAAAAGTAAAAATCCTCGGAAGCAATCCGCACCTGCTCTACGAATTTTTAATGAAGAAAGAACTTAATGGTTATCGCGACAGCGAAGTGAAATGGAATTTTCAGAAATACTTAATTGACGAAAACGGAAACGTGATAAAAATTTTTGGCGCACCCGTTGACCCGTTGAGCGAAGATGTTATCAGCTTGATAGAAAAATAAAGATGCAGTTCAAAGAAGTAATAGGGCAAACAGAAGTTAAACGCAAACTCATAGGCATGGCGAGCGCGGGAAGAGTTCCTCATGCTTTGCTTTTGCTTGGACCCGAAGGCAACGGAAATCTGGCGTTGGCTCTTTCTACTGCACAGTTTATTCAATGCGAAAACAAAACTGAAGATGATTCGTGCGGAACCTGTTCTGCCTGTTTAAAAAATCAGAAATTCATTCATCCCGATTTGCATTTTACTTTTCCGGTTATAAAACCGGAGAAG
Organism: Bacteroidota bacterium; assembly: GCA_947476645.1. Lineage (GTDB taxonomy): Bacteria > Bacteroidota > Bacteroidia > Chitinophagales > LD1 > Bog-950. Next base: position 39,077 of record CANJRM010000014.1, on the reverse strand, counting down.
AAAACTTCACCTGCAGTGAGTGCAGATTTTATTGTGGAATGGCGTAGCGCATTGCAACAGAACGTTTACATGAGTTACTACGACTGGATGCAGAATATTGGTGCGGAGAATAAACAAGGGAATATTACCGCAGAAGAATGCCGTCAAATCATTCATCAACTGAATTTGAAAACATATGAGAGCGGTTATAAAATTCAAATCATTTGGCTGACTGAATTTTTAGGTAATGAGGGCAATATACTTTTGAAGGTGCTCGAAGAACCGCCACCGAATACCATTTTTATTTTGATTGCAGAAAACGGGGAAATGATTTTGAATACTATCATTTCGCGCGTGCAGATTTTGAAAGTAAATCAGATTGAAGATGAAGACATCAAACTTGCTTTGCTGCAAAAATTTGAAATGGATGAAGGCAGCGCGAAAAGAATTTCGCGCATGGCAGATGGAAATTTTAATGCAGCACTTTCCATGACCGATGGTGAAAACGTAAATGATAAAACGCTTCGCACCTGGTTGCTTTGCTGTTATAGTTTGAAACTAAAACCAAGTAGCGACAACACTAAAAGTTTGATTGATTGGGTAGAAGATTTTTCGAAAGCAGGAAGAGAGAATCAAAAGTTGTTTTTGAAATACGCGCTTTTCTTTTTGCGCGAGTGCGCTATGATTTCTTTAATAGGGAATTCGGAGAAATTAGATGGAGAGGAATTGGCTTTTGCTACGAAGTTTTCGAAACTGCTTCTCCCCGAACAAACAGAAACTATGGCGAAAATTTTCAACCGCATGTATTATCACATTGAGCGAAACGCCAATCCGAAAATTTTATTCATGAGCAATTCTTTCAAAGTAGCTTCAGTGTTTAAGAACGAAGAAGTAACGGTAGATTAAACTATTTCAATCCAATGACACGCGAACAATACCTAAAACTCAGTTCCATTCTAGTGGCAGGAACTTTATTGCCACACAATTTATTAGCTGAAATATTTTCGGCTGAAGAATTAAAGCGAAACGATTTCGGAAAAGATTTTGTTTGGGGAACCGCCACCGCTGCTTATCAAATTGAAGGCGGTTGGAACGAAGATGGAAAAGGCGAGAGCGTGTGGGATCATTTTGTTCATCACCATAAAGGCAAAGTAAAAACGCGTGAGACAGGCGATGTGGCTTGCGATTTTTATCACCGCTACGAAAGTGATATCGAGTTGATGCACAAAATGAATATTCCTGCATCGCGATTTTCGATAAGCTGGTCGCGCGTTTTGCCGCAGGGTACTGGTGCTATAAATCAAAAAGGAATTGATTTTTACCATCGCGTTATTGATAAATGTTTGAAAGAAAATGTAGAGCCGTGGGTGACTTGTTACCATTGGGATTTGCCGCAGGCATTAGAAAAAAAAGGCGGTTGGGCAAATCGCGACTCCATTAAATGGTTCGAGGAATATGTGAATGTGATTTCAAAAGAGTATGGCGAAAAGGTGAAGAACTGGATGGTGTTCAACGAGCCGATGGCGTTTGTTCCGCTGGGATATTTAATTGGTGTGCATGCACCGGGCTATGTCAACTTCAGTAAGTTTTATAAAGCCGTGCATCATGTAACAATGAGTCACGGTGCGGGTGGAAGAATTTTGCGAGCGAATGTGAAGGATGCAAATATTGGAACTACGTTTTCGTGCAGCCATATAGATGCGAAGAACGACAAACCCGCCAATGTAAAAGCTGCCCGAAGAGCAGATGCTTTCATCAATCGTTTGTTTATAGACGCAGTGCTGGGTTTGGGTTATCCCAAAGCAGATTTACCGGCATGCAAGCATATTGAAAAGCACATGCTCGATGGCGATGCAGAGAAAATGAAATTCGATTTTGATTTTATTGGCTTGCAGAATTATTCGCGCATGGTGGTTTATCAACTCGGTTTAATTCCCATCATTCATTTTGCAAATGTGCCTGCAAAAAAGCTCGGACACGATACCACCGATATGGGTTGGGAAGTTTTCCCCGAGGGGATTTACAACCTCATCAAAAAATTTGGTGCGTATAAAAACGCACCTAAAATTATCATCACCGAAAATGGCGCTGCTTTCCCTGATGAAAATGTAAACGGAGAAATCAATGATGCCAAACGCATTCAGTTTCTTAAAGATTATTTGAAACAGGTTTTGAAAGCCAAGCAGGAAGGAGTGAATGTAGGCGGTTATTTCATTTGGAGTTTCATGGATAACTTCGAATGGGCCGAAGGTTTCCGTCCGCGATTTGGTTTGGTAGGCGTTGATTTTAAAACGCAGCAACGAACTATTAAAACAAGCGGAAAATGGTTCAGTGAGTTTTTGAAAGACTAAGTGTCTGACACCGACACTTCCAGGTTTTTAAACACATTCTTTTTTGCCACACTTATTTTCTTCTTCAACCATTCGTCAATAGAAGAAGTAGTTAATTCAATCGTAGTTTTGTTTCCTTTCAAATGAATAGCAGCATTGCGGATTTGTTTGGCTTCGAGTAGATAAATTTCTTTTTGTAACATGTACTCATAGCCCAAACCGAATTCAATTTTTTTGGTGCGCGCAAAACCGAGCAATGAATTGTAGTTGTGAGCCACTTTATTATTGCCCTTCACCTTTGCATAAACTAACTGAATATCGAAGAGTAGAAAAAACACATCGAGCATGGCAAGCGATGCCATTACAGGAATGTCGGTGCTTAGAAATTTGTCTTCGTAAATAAACAAACCCGTGTAAGCGGTTTTGTTTTCCCAATCAATGGATGAAATATTGATTAAGCCAACAGGAACATTTTTATGGCTGATGATGAAGAAAAAATTCTGTTCGTTGTCGATGGAAGCAAACCATTCGTCCTGCATGGCTTTAGTAATTTCTCCTTTGTAAAACATGAACTGCGAAATCTTTTTGTCGTTGCGCCATTGGCGAACAAGTTCCGCATAGTGTTGCGTCATACGGTGTAAAGAAATTCCGTAGCGGGTAATTTTCATCGCAGTATTTCCTGAATTTGATAAGGCGGTTTACGATGCTGCAGAGCAAATAAACGATTGAGGTATTCGCCAATAATGCCCAATGAAAAAAGAATTAATCCGCTCGACATGAAAATAGAAACGATGAGCGCGGTAAAACCAAGCGGTGAGCCGTACACTACTTTTTGGTAAACGAAAACTCCCACCAACACCAAACTAATGAGAAATGAAATTAGCCCGAACCAAGTCATAAAGCGGAGAGGAATAGTAGTATAAGAGAGAATTAAATTCAATGAAAGCAACGTAAGTTTAGGAACGCTGTATCCCGAACTTCCTTCTTTGCGTACTGCATGGCGCACCGGCACCCATTCAATCTTTGTGGTGTGCCACGAAAGAATCTCATCTACAAAAGTGAATGAGTGGTTGTAGTCTTTAATTTTATCAATCACGCTCTGATGAACAACTTTGAAGCTGGAGCCTTGTCCGGTGGTATTTCCAAATTTTTCAAACATAAAGCCCACGAAATTACTTCCCCATTTGCGCACAGACGAATGTTGCCGTTCATCAGCATAAGTTCCGTAAACTAAATCGGCAGAAGTAGATTTCGCTCTGTCAATAAGCAATGAAATATCTTCCGGGAAAAATTGCAAATCGTCATCAATGGTTACAATGTATTTGCCTTTTGCAAACTGAAAACCACAAAGCAACGCTTTGTGTTGCCCAAAGTTTTTTCGAAGGTTAATGCCGAGAAGGCGCTCACCATATTTTTCTTTCAGCGATTTTGTTTTCCACCAACTTCCATCGGTACTCATGTCGTTTACCAAAATAATTTCGAAAGTGGAATTCATTTTATTGAAAGTCTCTTCCACACGCAAGCACAATTCCTCCAGCGTGTTTTCGCTGTTGTAAACGGGCACTACAATGGAATAGTCGGGCGTAAAATTCATTTCAAATTTCGATGAGTTCAGAACAGATTATTTTTTCGGTTTCAAGATAACAACTGCCCCACGATAAGCCAACTCCAAAACCCGATAAAAGCAAATTCAGCTTCTGCGAAACTAATTGTTCGCGCAATTTTACCAGCATAGTCAAAGGCACAGTAGCTGAACTTGTATTGCCGAAGTCGTATAAACTGTATGGCACTTTCTCCGGTTCTACTTTTAGTTTTTTGCGAACGCTTTCAATCATCAATTTGTTCGCCTGATGAAAAACAAAGTAATCAATGCTTGATTTCTCAATTTGCTTTTCGGTTAAAAGCGTATTGATGTTAGGCGCAATTTCGCGAAGCGCGAAATTGAAAATCTTAGCTCCGTCTAATTTCATCTGCAAATTATTGCGCACAATTCCCTTCTCGTATTCGGTTTCGGTAAATGAATTTACGGAAACAGGATTTCGATAACCGCCATCGCTTATAATAATGTCGTCAAATTCTTTTCCATCGGTTTGTAGGTTGAAATGAATTTGATGATTGGCAGAAAACTCAATTGCGGTGGCAGTGCCGGCATCTGAAAAAAGCGGAGCCGTGCTTTTGTCTTTCATAGAAATTGTTCTGGTAGAAATATCGCCCACCAGGAGTAACGCTTTGCCACCCGGCATGTTTTGCAACAGGCTCGACACAATCGAAAGACCATACACATAACCTGAGCAACCAAGGTTCACATCAAAGGCCAAACAATTTTTCGAGAGCTTTAATTTTTCCTGCAGCAGCGAAGAAGTATTCGGAATTAAATAGTCAGGAGTTTGAGTGACGAAGACCAGAACTTTTATTTCCTCCCGATTCCAGTTTAAATCGATCAGTAATTTTTCGGTAGCAGTAAAACATAAATCGGAAGCGGTAACTCCGTCAGCGGCAATTCTTCTAAAGCGAATACCAACAGTGTTGATGAAAGTTTCGCGGTCTTCTTCAGAAACGAGAGAGAAATTTTTGTTGTCCTCGGTGTGCTTCGGCACGCAGGCACTCAATCCGCTCAACTTAATATTCGGTATTGAGAATACTGACATGTTATTTGCTTTTTACAATTTCAAAAAGTTGTTCGACTGTGGCGGCAGATTTTAAATCTTCGGCAGTAATCACTTTCTCATAATCAGCATCAACCATGGCAATTACAATAAGCACGAGCATGGAGCCCCACTCACTTAGTTTTTTGAATTCCGTTTCGGGTTTGAAAGATGCGGAGCTTGTTTGATTGAAACAGTCTGCAAATTTTTCTACAAATTCTTCGAGTAACATAGAACGCAATTTATAAAAGGTTAAGCGCGTTCCAAATTCTAACAGGTGTCTGACACTTTTGATTGTCTGACACCTTATTGACCTCTGCCGTAAATGATAGTAAGCACAGTATAAATCATTACACGCAAATCCATCGCAATACTCATGTTCTCAATGTAAATGATGTCGTATTTCAAACGCTTCACCATTTCGGTTACATCTGAAGCGTAACCGTATTTAACCATGCCGAGTGAAGTAATGCCTGGTTGAACTTTAAAAACGTGACGGTAGTAAGGAGCAAGTTTTACAATACGGTCGGCAAAAAATTTCCTTTCAGCGCGCGGCCCTACAATACTCATTTCACCTTTTATTACATTGATAAACTGCGGCAGTTCATCAATTCGGTATTTGCGAATTATTTTTCCGATGGATGTAATGCGGTTATCATTTTCAGTAGTGAGTTGAGGTCCGCTGCTTTCGGCATTCAACTTCATGGAGCGGAATTTATAGATGTTGAAAGGCTTGCCATACTGACCCAATCGTTCCTGAAAATAAAAAATGGGTCCGCGGTCAATCGTCCAAATTCTAAGTGCAACAGGAATAGTAATTGGTAGCGTAATGATGATGGCAAATACGGAAGCAACAATATCGAACCAGCGTTTTGTAATTCGTTCCCATTCATTTAAAAGTTGCGGACGAATTTCAATGAATGCTTCTCCAATAGCATGATTCATTCGCACCGTTCCCGAGAGAATATCATACATATCGGGAATGATTCTGATTGTTACATTTTTATCGGCTAGGCGATTTAGAATATCGTTGAGCTGGTGATGTTCTGAAGATTCAATGGCAATAATTACTTCTTCAATTTCAAGATTGCTGTCAATAATTTTTTCGAGGTCACTTAGTTTGCCGAGTTCAGAAAGTTCAGTGGTAAGTGTGTTTTTTGCTTTGCCGTTTAGTTCAATGTAGCCAACGAAATAAAAACCAAAGCCCAATTCCTTCTTCTTTAAATCGATATAGAGTTCGTTGGCTCTTCCGCTGCTGCCAATCATTAAAGTATTGAAACCTGTTTTGCCTTTACGGATATTTTTCTTTACAAAATGAAGAATGGTCAAACGAAAAAAAGCAGTGAACAGAAACTGAAACGAAAATAAAACGAAGAAAGTGAGGTAGTAATCGGAATATCTTCTTACCAAATCATCGAGCAGAAACGCAAAGAAGATGATGATGCTGCCAATGAACGAAACGATAAAAGTTTTTGCAAGTTCCTGAAGCCGCGATTTTTTGTAGAGGTCGGTGTAAGTTCCCGTGATGTAATGAAAGCCGAGCCACAGAAAAAGAATAGCAGCCAAGCCCACAAAAAATTTATCATCTGTAAAAGGCAAATTGAAATTGAACGGAAGATTTTCAATAGTGATTTTTCGAAACTGAAAAAGAAGATACCAAGCCACTACCGATGCGATGGTATCGCACAAAACGTAGAAAGGAATAATGGCTTTTCTTTTTTTCATGGAAACCAAAGCTTAGTAATGAACCAACTTCACATTGTCAATACAAACGCTGCCGCCTGTTGAGCCATAAGGACGCAATGCTTCGAAAAAGAGGTTGTACTGGTCGGCACGTACAGAATTAATCTGGTCGGTGAGCTTTAAATAAATTTTTATCCAGGTATCTCTTGGTGTAAGAAACAAAACCGGATAACGAACCACGCTGGCACCACTGAGATAATTTCCATAAAAACCAACGAAAAAAGGAACTTCACTTTTATAATCGAACTCTAACCAAACATCTCTGTCAAAAGGTAATGCATAAGTAGTTGATTGAGCTGCTTCCTGACTTGAATCTGTTAGAGTTGATATGACGCCATACCAATTATTATTATTCAGTGTGTCTCGAACTCGAGACATTTTGGTCGCATCAAATTCGCTTCCAAAACTAAAATCCTGAAGAGTGAATGGAAAACTTACTCCCGTTTTGTATTTGAAAACCGGATGATGCACATATTGATTAGTAGGAGTTGCGGTAATTGAAAAAGTGTCGGGCTGATAGAAAGGATAAATTACACGAACCCCTGATTGTCCGCTTTCATAAATGCCCGCATTTACTACAAAGCGAACCGTATTTTGTTCTAGCACAGGATAGTTACACGGCATTTCGTAGGCTCCTAAATTGGTGCTATTAGCTTCTACCCAAACATCCTTAATACCATTATCACCCGCAGAAGCAGAAGTGGTAGTAGCAGAATCCATACGCATGTAAAAAGGCACACCGCCATTCGGCATTTTATTACAGGAAGGAGAGAAGGAAACGGCAACAGCAAAAAGGAAAAGGATTAGGAAGAATCTCATTCGCAAATGTTCGGGCAATAAACGATGGTTGTTTAAAAAGATTGCGAATAAAAAGAAAAAAAACCAGCCGTGCGGTTTTCCCTAGACTCCCTTCGTTGGCTTGGGAGTTACTAACTGCACATTTATTTTATCGAGAATCTGTTGCGCCAGATGCATGGCGTTGTAACCTTCGAGTACAGTTACTGCAACGGGTTTGTTTTGTGTAATTGATTTGTGAAACAATTCCAATTCCATTTGAATGGCGTTCACGTCTTTCTTCTCGGCAGTTTCGTAGGTTATATATTTCTTGCTGCTGTCGGGCAAATCAATTTCGAAGTGATTGGTTTCTGTATTGACTGGCGGAGCATCTTCAATGCGAAACACATCGCTTTTCTTTTTCAAAAAATCCATGCTGATATAAGCACCCGGTTGAAAGATGCGCATCTTGCGCATGCTCTTGACTGATATACGACTGGCCGTAACATTTGCTACACAGCCGTTGTCAAATTCAATTCGCGCGTTGGCAATGTCGGGAGATTTTGAAAGTATAGCCACACCACTTGCCGAAACTTTTTTCACATTGGCTTTTACCAAACTCAAAATAATATCGAGGTCGTGAATCATTAAATCAAGCACCACCGAAACATCAGTGCCACGCGGATTAAATTCTGCCAGCCGGTGTACTTCAATAAACATGGGCTTCACGTTTTTTTTGTTGAGCGAAAGCAATGCGGGGTTAAATCTTTCTACATGACCCACCATGGCTTTTATGCGCGCTTCATCTACCAACTCCACCAACTCCTTCGCTTCTTTTACTGTGCTTGCTAATGGCTTCTCAATAAAAATATGTTTCGCTTTTTTGATGGCGTCTTTTGCAATTTCAAAATGTGTGGTGGTTGGCGAAACAATATCAATAGCATCGCAACTCTCTATCAGTTTCTTGGCAGAATCGAAACGTTTGATGCCGAATTCTTCTTCTGCCTTGTGCGCATTTTTATCATCGGGGTCGTAGAATCCTACAATGGTGAAACCCGAAATTTCTTTCAGAAGTTTAACGTGAATTTTTCCGAGGTGTCCCACTCCGAAAATACCGATGCGAACTGCTTTTGCCATGTAACGAATGTAAAAGGTGCACAAAAAGCAGGGCCGTTTTTTCTTCACATCCTTTACAGCCAAATTTGTGAATTGAACAAATAGCGGTACAAGTGCAATCGAACGTTTGCGGCTCGTTAGTTTTTATTTCTGCTGCTCTTTCCACCAAGTGCGTAGGTCGTAGATTTCGAAAAAGAGGCCGGCTGTGCTGTCTTTTTTTTGTGTGAGCAATGATTCCATTTCAGCAATAAGCTTGTTGCATTCAGCGGCATCTTTCTTCTGTTTAAAATTCCATTTACATAACTTTCGCAAAAACTTTCCAAGGAGTTGATAGAACTCTTCTTCGATGTCTGTATCGTTGATGGTCTTATAAAAATTAACTGCTTTAGAATCTGCCAAATCCTGTTGCCCTTGGTTATAGAATAACATTACTTCCAAAAACCGTGCGATGTGATACATTACCTTTACCTTTTTAGCCGTAGGCAGGGCAAAGTATTTTTCAAGCCAGTAATATCCCTTTTCAAACAGGTTGTTTTGCACCAATACCCCTGTAAACCGAAGGGTGATGATGGCAGGCAAAGTGGGCTGTGTTTCTTTTCCGGTTGTGCTGAGCAATTCTTCGAGGTCTTGCTCTAACTCGAGCATTTGCTTGAGTTGATTCAACTTTTTACAAAGCCAGGTTTTTGTGCTTAGTACGCGTAACCGATAGCGCATAAACACATCTGGATTATTGGCAAAGAATGTTTTCGAGTTACTTGCCCATGTTTCGAGTTTAGCCAGCAATTGTTTAGTTAGTGCGGTTTGGTTGGTATCGAGTGAAAAGACAAGGTAATTGGAAATGCTGCTGAAGAAAAAAGTTTTGGAAGCTTCGAGCAGCGAAGGATTCTCCTCGAATATCTGCATGTTTTTTTCATAAAGGATTCCCGATTTTTTGAATTCACCGTTGGTGTTCAAATGTGCTGCTGCTACTTCGGTATACACCACGCGTGCGCGTAGTGTAACCGCAGTTTCCATTCGCTCTAATGCTTTCTTCAAAAACGAATCGCTATGGCCTTTGCGAAGAGTGGGGGTTTCATAATCATAGGCGTTCATGTAGCGTGAACTTACGGTGTGAAACAACATGGCTTCATATAACTCTACCATGCCTTTAGCAGCGTTATCAATTTGCTCTTGTTTTTGGTTCACATACGCAAACATTTCATCGCGGTCTTTTATCGGTTCCATATTCAGCACTTCGCGCATAGCCAGCTCGGCTGAGGCGTAGTGATTTTCAGAATCGTTGACCAGCTTGGTCAGCTTTTTAATTTCCTTTCGTGCTTCGGCTTTCAGGTTCTTGTTTGTTAGAAATTCTATTTCGGAGAGCGAACTGCGAATACGGTCGGCTATATTGTGTTCTTCGCGAAAGTTGCGCATGGCTTTTAGAATAAGAGCACGCAAATTGCTTTTAGCCATTGCAATATTTTTAATGCGGAGTTGCTCGCTCAGTTTTTTGTCGTCTGCTTCTGTTTCCTTTTCTAACTCATCATATACCAACAGCAAATCGCTATTCGTTCTAAATGCCGTGGCAAAGAGTTTGAAGTAACGCTTTTCGGGAGGCGTGAGCGAGTGAATGATTTGCTGAAGTGCATCCATATTTATAGAGTGAATATGTAAACTCTATCGGTTATTTTATAGCACGAGAATCTGCCTACCTTTTTTCAGAACCTTTAATTTTAGAAAAAAACGGATTGCCACAGCTGGGCCGGGGGCGCACATTTGCACCATAAAATTTTGTATAACCAAAAAACAAAAAACAAAATGAAAAACAGAATTCTTCTTCTCGTAGCGGTGCTCGCCCTGCCGCTTTATAATTGGGCAAACAATGTGCAATGTTCGGTTACCAATTACAATACTACCACCGGTGTGCTATCGGTATCCTTTAGTTGGGATAACAGCTGGGGCATTACTACGGCAGGTGGTGCCACGTTTACAGATGGCGTACTGCTGTTTATTAAATACAAGGACAACTTAGACCCTAACTGGCGCACCGCGTCAATTGCAGTAGGTAGCGGGTTCGGCTCACCTGAGGGTGGGGCAGGAAACTTTTATTACAGCTATTTCACCCAATCTGGTTTCATACCTCCTGCTGCAGGAGCCTTTGATAAGGTCATTGTTTATCGCGAGACCAGTAATGCCGGCACCGGCACGGTAAGCACCGCGGCTGATTTTAATATGTATGTACCAGGTGCGGTTAACCCTTCGTTTAAAGTATTTGCTTTAGAAATGGTGGCTGTGCCGACAGGTGCTTTTTCAGTAGGCGATGGCAACACGGGCACTACTACTTTACATGCAGGTGGCGGGGGCTACAATCCTTATGTAGTTTCATCGAACAATGCTATAACGGTAGGTTCAAACGCTGGCAATTTGAATAATGGAGTAGGTGGAGGTACTGTTTCTGCCGCTTTTCCTAAAGGATACTCCAGTTTCTGGATGATGAAGTACGAGCTGAGCCAGGAATTATATATGACGTATTTGAACTGCCTTACACGCACACAACAAGATGCAGCCATTCACCCTTCCATCAATTTATTGGTTGGCACAACTACTGTCGCCAATACTTATGTAATGAGTAATTCTGCAGCTCCGCTATATAATCAAGGTATTCGTCCTCTTAGCAGCAGCATTCCTGTGTCAGGCCCTGTTACCTTTATATGTGACTTGAGTGGCGATTACGCTGGCAGTGGTGTAGATGATGGACAAAATAATGCGGTGCGGGTAAACACACCAGGTGCAGCTCTGCAGTTTTTAGATTGGGCCGGCATGCGCCCTATGAGCGGTTTCGAATATGAAAAAGCATGTCGTGGCACAGCAACTCCTGTATTGAATGAATATGCCTGGGGAAGTACAGATGCTTTTACACCTACCACCACTACCTCTGGTAATGCGGCTGAAAATTACATACCAGTTTCGGATGGTCCATTGGTTACTAGCACCGCAGTAAGAAATGGCGTGTTTGCTACTTCTACTTCTACCCGTAAGCAAAGCGGTGGATCTTATTATGGCATTATGGAATTGAGTAACAGTTTACCGGAATTAAATGCCGGTTATGGTTTTGAACTAGGCACCACCGCCTTTACTTCTGCTTTAGGCGATGGTAATGTTACCAACGGCTTGCCGGCTACATTTCCTACCAAGCTAAAAGTACAAAGTCAAACTGCTGCCAACAATCGCGTTTCGTATTATACAGCCACCACTTCAACACTCACGACTTTGACTCCATGTGCTATACGCGGAGTAATTCAATAATTCATTTCATCAACTAAAACCAACAACATGAAATGGATAACTGTGGCGCTCTGCAGCATGATATGCTGCATCGCTCAATCACAAACCAATATATGGGCAGGCGGAAGCTATGATGGTGCTGCTTCTTCTGACTACAATAACCCCACCGAGTTCAGCATTTGGAAGGGCGGCTCAGCCGATGGTGCTGTTTCGGCAGAATATACAAACCCTACAAATTTCAATATCTGGAAAGGCGGGCAGGGCGATGGTTCTGCTTGGAGCGGCAATTTAAGAGTATGCAGCAATCCGGTTGTAATAACCAATACCACTGTTAGTAACGTTACACAAACTACAGCTACCTTCAGCTGGACTACTTTCAACTACGGCTCTTCTTATACTATTCTTATACATAGAGACAGTTGTACGGGAACCCTTGTTGGCGGTAGCCCCTCGGCTGCTTGTGCTGTTGGACTTAACACCGTAAATATTATTGGTCTTACCCCCGGCACCTACTATTGCCTCACCTTGCAGGAACACTGCGATGCAGGAAGCAGTACAGCCGTAAGTAGTGGTTACGGCTTTTCCACCGTACCTACAGACTGTAATCCGCCTACGGTATTGCAACACTTAGGCAACACCGGTAGCAGCACCCGTATTGGCTGGACTCCAGGCAGCAGCAATACTTCGTTTCAAATAATGCTTATTAAGCAAGGAACTACCGATACCTTTTGGCATAGCGGAAACATAACCGGCAGCCCCATGCGCGACACCATTAAGTGTTTGCCTACCGGTACTTTCTTCAACTATTTCATTCGTGAAAACTGCGGTTATTCTGCCACCGGACACAGCCAGTGGGTGAATGGTTTCACTACTTATACTTCTTCCGGCTGTGCTACGCCTACTTCACAAACCAGCAGCATTGTCAATACCCAAAATGTTAACCTAAGCTGGACAGACAACACATTCAATGCTACGCCATACCAAATAAGTTATGGTGTGGGCATCGGCAATGCAGAAGTGGGAACAAAAACAGCCGTGAGTATACCTACCCAAATCAACGGCAGCGTTTTCACCCACTCGCTTTTCGTTAGCGATGGCGTAGCAAACCTCACCTGGTTTGTGCGCGAAATTTGCGGACAGTGCGATACTACGGTTTGGGTAGGTCCTAATACCACAGGTTCAGCCAAAACCGATGAAACTGGAAACACCACAGGTATTCAAACTTCTGCCCCGAATGATTTGCAATTGCAATTATTTCCGAACCCGAATAATGGTAGTGAACTGAATGTAAAAGCAGTGAATTTAGGTGCCGATGCCGAACTAACGATTTACAATTTACAGGGCGAAATAGTGGCCCGACAATTATTGAAACCCGATAACACCACAACCCTTAACGTTTCGCATTTAGCCGATGCCGTTTATTTGTGCAGAGTAATTTCTCCGCAAATTTCGCGCACCGTAAGATTGGTTATACAACGGTAAAGCATTCAACAGCTTTATGTTTAGTCCCGCTCAGGTTGCAACTCCTGGCGGGATTTTTTATTTCATTGAAGGCAGATGGCATATCTTATCTCATTCCATTGGCACCATCACTTTGCGATTTTTGATTACTTTTTCGATTTAAAAATTTGTTGTTTGCGGTTTACAGAACATTTTTAGTCGTTCACCAAAGTTCTGTGAGCGTTCACTAACGAGCTGTAGTCGGCCACAGCATTTTTTAAGTCGTTCACGAGGCTTTTGTCAACGTTGACCAATTTCCTGTGAACGCTCACAGAAAGTTTGTAAGCAACCACAGGTTTTTTCTATTCGTTCACCATTTTTCTGTAGTCGCCTACCAAATTGCTGTGAACCGCCTCTTGCCTAGAATCAATCATAAACGGTAACTCATAATCCCGCATTCATTCCATTCCGTTTTCTACTTTCGCCCCCAATGTTTTACAATCGCAAAGTTGCTCTTCACACACTCGGCTGCAAGTTGAATTTCTCTGAAACTTCAGCTATTGCACGCATTCTTGTAGAGCAGGGTTTTCAGAAAGTGGAATTCAGCGACAGAGCCGATTACTACATTATTAATACGTGCAGCGTTACTGAAAATGCCGACAAAGAAACGAAGCAAGTAGTAAAGACAGCTTTAAAAACAAACCCTGAAGCCAAGATTGTCATTGTTGGATGCTTTGCTCAGTTGAAACCCGAAGAAATTTCGAAAATCAAAGGAGTGAATCTGGTACTTGGTGCCAACGAGAAATTCAAAATTCACGAATACCTCGAAAAACTCGAAGAACAACAAGAGCCATTAGTTATTAGTGGTGATATAAATAACGTTGAGTTTTATGCCGATGCTTATTCGCAGGGTGAGCGTACCCGCAGTTTCCTGAAAGTTCAAGATGGTTGCGATTATTTCTGTTCTTTCTGTACCATTCCTTTGGCTCGAGGAAAAAGCAGAAGTAATTCAATTGCACACACTGTTGAAGTAGCAAAGAAAGTAGCAGCCACCGGTGTAAAAGAAATTGTGTTGACCGGTGTAAACATTGGTGACTTTGGAAAAACAACAGATGGCAATGAACGAACTGAAGAAAATTTCTTTCTGTTGATAAAAGAGTTGGAAAAGGATGTTGATGTAGAACGCTTCCGAATTTCTTCCATTGAGCCGAATTTGTTGACGAATGAAATCATAGACTTTGTAGCTAACAGCAATAAGTTTATGCCGCACTTTCACATACCGTTGCAAAGCGGTAGCGATAAAATTCTGAAACTGATGCGCAGAAAATACCTGCGACAACTTTACAAAGAACGGGTGGAGAAAATTAAAAGCGTAATGCCTCACGCATGTATTGGAGTGGATGTGATTGTCGGCTTTCCCGGTGAAACACAGGAACAGTTTTTAGAAACTTACAACTTCATTAACGAACTTGATGTTTCGTATCTGCACGTGTTTACTTATAGCGAACGTGCTAATACGCGCGCTTTAAATATTTCTCCGATAGTACCAATTCCAGAAAGAAAGGAACGCAACAAAATGCTGCGCATACTTTCGGAAAAGAAAAAGAGAAAGTTTTATGCAGAGCATGTAAATGCTGAACGCAAAGTTCTATTCGAAGCAGAGAACGACAACGGTATTCGTTATGGTTTTACTGACAACTATATCAAGGTCGGCATTCCTTACGAAGAGGAAATGTGGAACACCATTCAAACTATTTCATTGAATGAAGTTTCTGATTTCGGTTATGTAAAAGGAACCAAGCATTTGGAGTTTTCTATAGCATGAGAAATTATTTCTTTCATTCGTCCCGCTAAATATTCACCATGATTCTTCTGCGTTGTTATCCGAAAGTTACTGATTTTATCTACGAATTTTTCAATCACGCTTCATGGGCAGACTATCGTTTCATTCCTATTTTTAGTTACGGTTTTTGGGTAGCGTGCGGTTTTTTTGCAGCTGCAACGCTTGCTGTAATTGAAATGCGTAGAAGAGAATCGTTGGGTTTACTTGCTGGTCAGGAAGCAAAAACAATTGTTGGTGAAGCTCCCAAAATTATTGAACTCGTTATTTACTTTTTGATTGGCTTTGTAGCTTTCTTTAAACTTGTAGGTGTAGTTGTATACCAACCCGAATTGAGTTCAGGAGTTCTTACCCTCAACAACTATCTCACTTCATTTAACCTCGGAAGTTTTGTAGGCGGAATAATTGGAGCGGTTGCTGTGTGCTCTTACTTTTATTATTCCAAGAACAAGGAGAAACTTCCTGTTCCTCAAAAAAGGAAAATTACCCTTTATCCCTCTGATGGCGTTGGCGATTTAGTAGTGATTGCTGCTGTGCTTGGAGTGTCAGGCGCAAACTTTTTCAATTACTTAGAAAATCCCGGTGACTACGTAAACTTCTGGCAAGACCCGCTAGGCTCTATGTTCAGCGGTTTGTCTGTTTATGGCGGATTAATTTTTGCGGGTTTAGGTTTTGGCATTTATGCTTATTGGAAGAAGTTCAACATTCTGCACTTTTTTGATTCTGTAGCTCCCGGCTTTATGCTGGCAAATGGTCTTGGAAGAGTTGGTTGTCACGTAGCAGGAGATGGAGATTGGGGTTTGGCAAATCCTTACAACAAACCATCGTGGTTTCCGCAATTTTTATGGAGTGATGATTATGCACACAATATTATTGATGCCGAACCGATGAACGTTATTCCTAATTGCACAGAGGAGCACTGCACTTATTTATCGCACGCTGCTTATCCAACTCCCCTATACGAATTGTTGATGTGCACTGCCATATTTCTTATTCTCTGGAGTTTGCGCAAACGTTTCACTTACCAGCCCGGCATTTTGTTTTTTATTTTCATGATGCTGATTGGTGTGCAACGTTATGCCATTGAACAATGGCGCGATGTAAGCGGTCGTGATACTTATGGCTTCTTTGGAATTCAGTTTCGTCAGAGTGAAATAATTTCCATCGTCATGTTTACGATTGGAACTGCAACTGTTGCTTATCTATTGAGAAAATACAAGACGGCAGGAGTGAAGTAAAACTTGACCTTGCTACTTCTTCACCAAAAAACATCCCACAAGCATGGCATCCATTCCGCTGCCATAGAACGCAGAAATTGCATCAATAGTATTATACACCATTGGTTCTCTATTGCGATTGAAGCTGGTGTTTATCACAATGCCTATTCCTTTTTGTTGTTGAATAGCTTGGAGAAGTTTCGCAAAATTTTCTGCTTCTGATTTTGAAACTGTTTGCACGCGCGCGGTTTTGTTGACGTGTGTTATGGATGGATAATTATCCGAAACTACATCTACGTTCACCGTCATGTAAGGCAGTGTTTTTTGTTTCGATGAAAATGCTTTCGTAAAATCTTCTTCTAATACCGAAGGACAAAACGGGCGAAAGCCTTCGCGGAATTTTATTTTCCGGTTGATAATGTCTTTCATGTTTGGGTTGAATGCGGAAGCGAGAATACTTCTGCTGCCCAAAGCGCGCGGACCAAATTCTGCTCCGCCTTCAACCCAACCAATTATTTTGTCTTGCAGAATTAAATCGGTAGCAACGCTATATGGCTCTTCTACTTTCTCATACTTAACACCAAGCATTTTCAATTGCCCTTCTATTTCATCATCACTAAAAGTGCGACCGAGTTTTGCAGTCGTCATGGCTTCGGGAACTTTATCGTATTCAGCCGAAGCAAGATAAGTAGCACCTAAGGAAATTCCTGCATCGCCCGCTGCAGGTTGCACATAAATTTCTTCCAAACAATCTAACTGCAATAGTTTTTGATTGGCGGCACAGTTCAACGCTACGCCTCCTGCCAAACACAATTTCTTTAATCCTGTTTCGGCAGAAAACTTTTTAACCACATCGCATAAAACATCTTCGAGTAATTGCTGTGTAGACGCAGCAACGTTTTTATAAAACTGTGTTACTTCACTATTCGGTATTCGCGGTGAACCAAGTTTGTCCACCAAGTTTTGATTGAAAACAACTTGTTGTCGCGAACCTTGTGGCTGACCTACAGCATAATTTATTTTGTAGTCGCTGTTAGTTTTAAAATCTCCATTCGAGCGTTCAATCAAAAACGACAAATCAATTTCGTTGGCGTTGCCATAGGGTGCAAGACCCATCACTTTATATTCATCAGTATCGCGATGAAAACCACAGAACTGTGTCATCATTGCGTAGAAAATTCCGAGACTGTTATCGCGCGAAATTTGTTCTGTAATATTTATGCTTCCGTTTTTACCAACTGCTTTCTGTAATGAAATTCCATCGCCCGAAGCATCAACTGTTAGAATCATCGCATCTTCAAAACCCGATGCGTAATAGGCACTTGCTGCATGGCATTGATGATGATGATAGCGAACTGTGCGCGGACAAAAGCCAAAGGTGTTGGTGAAATAACTGTTCAACACTTCATCGTATTGGTCGCCCCAGGTGCTGCCGTGTGTGGCTATAATATCCACATCGCGAATAGAAATATTGCCAAGACTAAGCACTTCATGCACCGCGAGAAATGGTAACTGCCCCGGTGAGTGCTTTACACGACTCAATCGTTCTTCTTCTACAGCAGCAATCAGTTTGCCATCGCGCAACAGCACGGCTGAAACATCCTGATAGCCCGCACGAACTCCGCCATTTATTCCCAATATTATCATGCTCCGCAATTAAAGTATTTATCGTAAACAACCTTCGGCACTAAGTTCAATCGCGATGCTAACCAGATTGGATATTTAAACAATCGCATCAATGAATAAGAAGTAGAGTAGTCACGAAAAGTTTTTGGCGACAACTTCATCATTTCGTCAAACTCTTCGCGTTTTAAACCCAGACGCTTTAAACACAAATCAATTATTCTATCACTTTCGATTTGATAAACGCCATGCGCGCGCGCTAAGGCAATGTCGCGATTTAGTTGTCCGCTGCGCACTAAGGCCGAATCGGAATTCATGTTCATGTCTATATTGAATTTGACACGATGAACATACTTTATCAAACTATGGTAAAGGTCATCGAAGTAATGCGCGCCCGGATATACCCAACCCAATTCAGGCACAATTATTTTCTCTGCTTCCTCGCGAATGTAATCGCTGGAATACATGGGCGTGATGGTTTTTATTCCTTTCACGATAGTGTAATACGCCAATTCTTTCATACCTAAATTAAAACCAGGGTCTTCGGGTTTCCACGGACGAAGTTTAACGGTGCCTAATTGATTTTGCACATTGCGCAGATAATCGCCATCGAAAAAAGACCAGGACAATGGCTTCACTCCTTCGGTGCGGAATGATTGACCGATGAGAATGGTCTTTACATTTTCTACATAAGCTGCCTGATACAAAGAAGAGGCAATCCCAATATCGGTTCCTAAATTTAAATCGGGTGTGGATGCTTTGAGGAAAGTGATTTTCAAATCTTTTGCTTCGCGCCAGTCGGAAGTTATAGTGCGCAGTTCCACGCCTAATTTGTTCACCGCGTTTATCATGTTTTCCCCCGCTACCGGATTGTCGAAACCATCGTTGAAGTGAACTGCCAATGGGCGCAACTTCCATTCCTTCACTACTTTCCATAGCAGAATGGTGCTGTCTCTTCCTCCGCTCATGCCTACTATGCAGTCGTATTTCTTGCCCTTGCCTTCTTCGCGCACGCGCGCAAATGTTTTCTCTAAATATTGTTTTCCTTTTTCTCCGTTCGGAAACAGCAATTCCATTTTATCATGCAGCTCGCAGAAATTACATTCCCCTTTGGCATTGAAACGAATGCCCGGCACGGTGCTGTCCTGCACACAGCGCGTGCAGGTTTGCATTTGCAAAGACTCCTTCGTTATACCGTTTACTATTACACTCATGACTGCACTTTTCTTCTATGATTTTTTTGATTGAAGATTGGAGATTAACGATTTCAGAATGCAGAAGTGAATACAAATACAAATCACTCTTGACTTTCGGCTGTTCAAATCGCTAATCTGCATTCGTTAATCTTCATTCGTTAATCGCATTTATATTTTTTCAAAATCAATTCCCATTTCCCTCACCCGTTTTCCGATTTGTGTTCCTTTTAGTTTTTGGGGTTTCAATTCCGTTTCGAAACAAACCAATTGCCCCGCAAATTCATTGAACTGCCCTTGGGCAATAATGCCATCTTTATTTACCGCCAGCGAACACCCCACCATTTTTTTTCCCTCATAAGGACCTCCTACAATATAGCCCACACTCGTTGCGCTGACCACCGTTACATCATACAAGCGCGCAATGTTCGATAGTGGTTTAATCCATTTTTCACGATAGGGGTCATCGGCTTCGGTGATGGAATAGTCAACAGTCCAACTGGCGGGCGAAAGAATAATATCAGCACCCATGCAAGCGAGGGTTTTGCCAATGTGCGTGCTCTCGATGTAGTTATCGGCACAAATGTTTACGCCTATTCTTCCGAGCTTCGTGTCAACCACATTTAGCGTGGTGCCCGGTTCATAAAACGGGAACTCTACTTCAAGTAGATTTATTTTAGAATACTTCAACACGATTGTTCCGGTATCATCAACAAGAATAGCTGTGTTGAATCGTTTGTCTCCTCGCTTCTCAGTTAATCCCACGCAAATAAAAATTTGCTGTTCGCGCGCTATACGGCAAAAAACATCAGAGTAAATACCAGGGATAGGTTGCGCCTGTTCAATGGCATCGGGATGTGTCCATGCAAAGTCAATCGTTTCGGGTAGCAGAACTAAATCGCAGTTTTGCTCTTTAGCTTTCTTCACTAAAATTTCTGCGCGCTCGATGTTGCGCTCAGGCTCGGTGCCTTCTACCAGCAACTGCGCCATGCCTATTTTTAGTTTTTTTGTTTGCATAAGATCTATCGCCAAACCTAATCGAATTTTGGAATTTGTATTATCAATAAGCGAAAGGGATCTTGCTATACATGTAAATTTGATTTTCGTTTGAAAAATTTGGCGTTATGAAAAAAAAAATGGATAATTAACTCGCCTAAAAAAATCTGACACACAAACTCAAGCTTTAGATTACTGCTATGGTATTGAAAACTACTCATTTCTTATACTTTGCGCTGTTGTCCCTGCTTGCCACAAAAGCTAATTCTTTTCGATTTAAGCAAATGTTTTAGGTAAGTCTTTTCACTCTGAAATTAAAACACAAATAACAAACTCAAAACATCATTTAAAATAAATTCCTCCTTATGATAAACTTTAACTCCTCGTTCTCCCAATCAGCAAAATCTTTTTTAATGGCAATCTTTCTTGGGTTGCTGTTACTTGTTCTACCAAGTTCAAAAGTTGTTGCACAATGTGGATACAACAACACGTTCTACATTAACTATACTCCAGTTTATGATGGCGCAGCGCATTTAGCAAATGATTGTTTTTTTGGCGGAGATTTAATGACAATGACCGTGGTTGCAGGCGGTACATATACTTTTTCTACTTGTTCTACTACTGCTTTTGATTCAGAGATAACTGTATATGATGCAGCAGGTGCAACGGTTTTGGGTTTTAATGATGACGCTTGTGGTGCTAATGGATTATCCTCACAACTAACGGTTACTGCGGGTTATAGCGGAACGATGAATGTGTTGATAGACCAATATAATTGCGCAACCAATTCAGGTCCTTGTATGCCAATGTATATAACTTCCTCTGCACCCCCACCGCCACCCCCACCAGTTGGCCCACCTTGTCCTCTAACGGGTTCAAGTGCAGGCAATGTTACACCTGGTTGTGGTGCATTTGGTGGACAACTAAGTATTCCATCTACTGCATATGCGTCTTTCACCGCAATTACAGGAGTGAATTATTCTGTTTCTACTTGCGCTTCTGGATGGGATTCTGAAATTTCAGGCTATGATGCAGGAAATAGTTTTATTGGCTCTGGTCAAACCTCACCTACAGCAGGAGGAACTTTTTATAATGACGACAATGGTTCTGTTTGTGCAACAAGCCGCGCATCACTTGATTGGACATCTTATTTTACAGGTACAGTTAAAGTAATGGTTGACAGGTATGCTTGTGGTTCAGTTTGGCCTGGTACCTCTGCGTTGCTCGAGGTTCGCCAAAACACAACTATTAGTAATGCTACCAGCACAGCTTCAATGTGCGGAGATGGTTCGACTAGAACTTTGGCGGTTAACTATGCAGGAACGCATACAGGTTCTCCTGCAGTAAACTGGTCAATCGTTTCAGGTCCGGGGTCTATTTCTGGAGTGGTTTATACCGCATCAGGGGTTTCTGGAAGTAGCCAGGTTGTTACACTTGGTGCTACTTTAGGTGCCTGCAGTTTTACTACTTCATTTACTGTTTATGGTGTACCTTCAACTGCGGTAGCAGGAGTTGCACAAACACAATGTAATAACGGAACATTTACAATGGCGGCTACTCCGCCTGCTGTCGGCACAGGAACATGGACGGTCACGAGTGGTTCGGCAAGTATTACATCACCCAACGCTTACAATTCCACAATTACAGGTATAGCAGCGGGTTCGAGTGCCACACTTACATGGACTGTATCTACTGGTGGCTCATGCGCGTCTTCATCAAGTAGTGTCGTACTTACTAATAATCAATTAGCCACTGCTAATGCAGGAAGTGCACAGACTATTTGCGCGGGCGGCACAGTTACATTGGCAGGAAGTATAGGCGGTAGTGCTACTTCGTCTACATGGAGTGCAGGAACCGGAAGTTTTTCGAATACAGCTTCACTAACTTCAACTTATACCCCTTCTATTACGTCAGGCACAGTAACACTTACACTTACCGCGAATGGAAGTCCGTGCGGTGCGGTAACCAGTACTGTAGTTATTACAGTTAATGCTGCAGCTACGGCCAATGCAGGATTTGCCCAAACTGTTTGTCAGGGAGGTTCGGTTACATTAGCCGGAAGTATTGGTGGTAGTGCTACGTCATCAACATGGAGCGCTCCAAGCGGAACTTTCTCATTGGCAAGTTCACTTACTTCAACTTACACTCCATCAATTACATCAGGAAATGTAACACTTACGCTTACAACGAATGACCCTGATGGGGCAGGTCCTTGTTCTGCTGCAATAAGCACTGTTGTTATTACCGTAAATCAAGCTCCTACAGTAAGTGCGGGAGCTGCACAAACAGTTTGTGGTGGTGGAACAATTACTCTAGCAGGAACCAGAGGTGGAAGTGCAACAAGTTCAACATGGAGTGCAGGAACAGGAAGTTTTTCGAATACAGCGTCACTTACCTCAACATATACTCCTTCTATTTCTTCGGGCACAGTAACACTTACATTAACTTCTAATGACCCTGATGGAGCAGGACCATGTTCTGCTGCTATCAGTACAGTTACAATAACAGTAAATCAGGCGGCTACAGCCAATGCAGGATTTGCACAAACGGTTTGTGAGGGTGGTTCGGTTACTTTAGCTGGAAGTATTGGCGGTAGTGCTACTTCATCAACATGGAGTGCACCAAGCGGAACTTTTTCATTAGCAAGTTCACTTACTTCAACTTACACTCCATCAATTACATCAGGAAATGTAACACTTACGCTTACTACGAATGATCCTGATGGAGCGGGTCCTTGTTCGGCTGCAATAAGCACTGTTGTTATTAGCGTAAATCAAGCACCTACAGTAAGTGCGGGAGCTGCTCAAACAGTTTGTGGTGGTGGAACAATTACTCTTGCAGGGACTAGAGGAGGAAGTGCTACTTCATCTACATGGAGCGCAGGAACGGGAAGTTTTTCAAATGCTGCTTCATTAACTTCAACTTATACTCCGTCTATTTCTTCAGGAACAGTAACACTTACATTAACTTCTAATGACCCTGATGGAGCAGGACCGTGTTCCGCTGCTATCAGTACAGTTACAATAACCGTAAATCAAGCCGCCACTGCTAATGCAGGCGTGCCTCAAACAACCTGTCAGGGAAGTACAATTACTTTAACCGGAGCTATTGGTGGTAGTGCTACTTCATCAACGTGGAGTGCACCAAGCGGCACTTTTTCTGACGTTAACTCACTGGGTTCTACTTACACTCCATCAATTGCATCAGGAAATGTAACACTTACTCTGACAACTAATGACCCTGATGGGGCAGGGCCTTGTTCGGGAGCTGTAAGTACAGTTGTGATCACAGTAAATCAAGCGGCTACTGCAAATGCAGGAAGTGCTCAAACTGTTTGTCAAAATGGAACAATTACATTAGTAGGAAGCATAGGTGGCAGTGCGACAAGTTCAACATGGAGTGCTCCAACTGGGACATTCTCAAATGCTTCGTCATTAACATCAACTTATTCTCCTTCTATAACATCAGGAACAGTTACCCTTACATTAACTACAAATGACCCTGATGGAGTGGGTCCTTGTTTGGCAGCTACAAGTAATGTTGTAATTACAGTTACCCCATTGCCTGCTGTTAACTCCGTTACACCAACAGCTGTTTTATGTTTTGGTGGAAACACAGGAACTATTTCAGTTAATGCTTCGAACGGAACACCACCGCTATCTTACTCAATAGATAACGGTGCAACTTATCAGTCATCTAACTTCTTTAATAACCTTACTGTAGGTAGTTACAATGTAGTGGTACGTGATGTGCAAACATGTTCGCGTGCTTATGCATTAAACCCTGTGGTGATTACTCAACCAACTCTTCTTGACCATACAACTACAGTTACAGACGCAAGTTGCGCCAACGTATTTGACGGAAAAATTGATGTGTTTGCTTCGGGTGGTGTTGCACCATATGCCTACTCGCTTAATGGCGGACCTACACAAGTAGGAAGCCAGTTTACCGGATTGCAGTCAGGTTCTTATGTAGTATACGTATATGATGTGAACGGTTGTGTAGATACTTCACACGTTTTAATCAATGATTCTTATAACGTTTCCTCCTTCATAGTTTCGCAAACAGATGTTTCTTGTTTTGGTGGAAGTAATGGTGCCGTAACCGTTCAGATAGTTGGTGGCATTCCTGCTTATCAATATTCTATAAATGGCACTATATTCTCAGCATCGCCAATATTCACAGGGCTTACAGCAGGAAATTATGTGGTTATTCTT
This sequence comes from Bacteroidota bacterium, assembly GCA_947476645.1. Taxonomy (GTDB): domain Bacteria; phylum Bacteroidota; class Bacteroidia; order Chitinophagales; family LD1; genus Bog-950. The sequence goes on along the minus strand of CANJRM010000014.1, from coordinate 14,700 downwards.
CGCGATTCAAAAGGATGTACTGCTTTTCAACCTGTAAGTATTACTCAGCCGGCTCAGCTATCTGCTATTGTAGATGTGGTAAACAGTGTTAGTTGTAATGGAACTGCAACTGGAGAAATATTTATTAGTGTAAACGGTGGAACTGCTCCTTATACTTATTTCTGGAGCAATGGCGATATTACCCAAGATGTAGATAGTTTACTTGCGGGCACTTATACGGCTACAATTACCGACTCAAAGGGATGCACCGCATTTACGGGTGCTACGGTTTCGCAGCCTCTTCAACTTTTTGTAAACGTAGCTTCTTTCCATAATCTAAACTGTTATAATGATTCAACGGGTTCTATTGATGTATCGGTAAGTGGTGGTGTGCCGGCATACACGTATGTATGGAGCAACGGTGCAACTACTGAAGATTTAACAGGACTTCATGCAGGAACATATACGGTAACTATTAATGACAATAATCTCTGCGAAAAAATAATTACGCAAACGCTTACTGAGCCAACACAACTTACTTCAAGTATTGTGGGTTCAAGTGTTTCTTGTAATGGTGTTAGCAATGGAACGGTGGATTTAACTCCAAACGGAGGAACTCTTCCATATACTTTCCAGTGGAGTAATGCTACTACTAATGAAGACTTGACAAACGTAAGTGCCGGCACTTACTCTGTAATTATTACCGATGCACATGGTTGTATCAATACGAACACAACTTCTGTTAGTCAACCTACAGGATTAGGATTAACTACACTACTTACCAATGTGCTTTGCTTTGGCGATGCAACTGGCGCGATTGATTTGACAGTTACAGGAGGAACACCTGGCTATACATATTTATGGAACGATGGCGACCTGAATGAAGATAGAACCGGATTAATTGCCGGAGGATATTCTGTGGTTGTAACTGATAATAACAGTTGTAGTTCAAGTGTAACTGTAACTATTACTCAACCTGCACAAGCATTGAACGGAAGTTTTGTGGCTACTGCTGTAACCTGCAATGGTGCAAACAACGGAAGCGTGAATTTGACAGTAACTGGAGGAACTCTAGGGTATACTTTCTTGTGGAGCACTGGGGCAACAACAGAAGACCTTAGCGGATTAGCAGGAGGAACATATACAGTTACTATAACTGATGCTCATGGTTGCACCTTCACAGGAAGCAGCACTGTTACTGAACCAGCTGTGCTTTCAACCACCAATGAACCTACCGATGTAACCTGCTATGGCGGTAACGATGGAGATATTCAATTGTATGTATTTGGTGGTAATGCGCCTTATACATTCTTGTGGTCTAACTTCGCCAGCACACAAAATGTTACCAATCTAACAGCCGGTACTTACACGGTAATTGTTACTGATTCTAAAGGATGTCAGACTATCACCAGTATTACTATCAGTCAACCTACTCCTATTGTAATTACAGGAACTGTAACCAATGTTAGTTGTAATGGTGTGAATGATGGAGCAATTGATATAACTGTTTCGGGTGGTACTACGCAGCAGGGATATTCTTATGCCTGGGATAATTCATCTACCAGCGAAGACCAGAGCTCATTAGTAGCAGGAACTTATAGCGTAACAGTATTTGACGACAACGGCTGTAATACAACAGCAAGTTTTACCGTTACACAACCAGCTGTTCTTAGCGTGTCTGCAGTTACTTCAAATGTAAATTGCAGTGGCAACTCAAACGGCTTTATTAATATAACAGTTGCGGGAGGCACTGGTCCATTTACTTATTTATGGACAAACGGAGCTACTAGTGAGGACTTAACCGGAATTACCGGAGGCACTTACGATGTTACAATTACTGATGCGCATGGATGCACCGTATCAGCTTCGTACACTATCAGTGAACCTAATCCGATTGTTTCAAGTATTGTGGGAACCGATGTTACCTGTCATGGAGCGGCTAACGGTTATGCTGATTTGACGGTAATCGGTGGCAGTACTCCTTACACGTTCTTGTGGAGTACTTTCCAAAATGGAGAGGACTTGGCAAACGTTGGCGGTGGCACTTACTATGTAATTATTACCGATGCTAACGGATGTCAGAAACGTGATTCAATAATTATTATAGAACCTGCGGCTATCACTATTTCTTTAGTTACTACCAATGTGCTTTGTAATGGTGATGCAAGCGGTGGCGTAGATATTACCGTAAATGGCGGAACTCCAACTATTACTTATGATTGGAGTAATTCAACCAGCAGCGAAGATTTAGTAAATGTTGTTGCAGGAAATTATTCGGTGACGATTACCGATGGAAATGGATGCACGGCAAGCGCGACAGCAACTGTTACCCAACCTGCCGGTTTGGCTATTAATTCAACTGTTACCAATGTAGGATGCGCAGGTGGTGCAAACGGTTCGGTTGATATTACTATTCAAGGTGGTGTATTCCCATATACTTATGGTTGGAGTAATTTGGCTACTACAGAAGATATTCATAACGTGAGCGGAGGAAATTATTCAGTAACAATTACCGATGCAAACGGATGTTCGCTTACTGCATCGTTTACGGTTTCAGAACCGGTGGCAATGACTGCTTCAATTACGCCAACTCCTGTAAGTTGTTTTGGTGGAAATGATGGCGCTGCTGATTTAACTGTAACTGATGGAACTCCTCCTTATACATATTTGTGGTCAACCTTTGCAACTACAGAAGACCTTACTGGGCTTACTGCCGGAAACTACGTGGCGATTGTAACCGATGCAAATGGCTGTCAAAAAATTACAACAACAACCGTTACTCAGCCTACACAGATTGTGGTTAGCGGTATAGTAACTAATTTAAGTTGCAACAGTTCGAGTGATGGCTTTATTGATGTAACCGTAAGCGGTGGAACACCGGGTTATACTTTTGCATGGAGCAACTCTACCAGCAGCGAAGACCAAAGCAACGTGGTGGCAGGAACTTATACGGTGACTGTTTTTGATGCGAATCTTTGCACAGCAACAGCAACGTTTACTATAACAGAACCTGCTGCACTTACTGTGAGCGGAACTGCTACCGATGTAACTTGTAATGGTGGAGCAAATGGTGCTATCAACATAACTGTTGCAGGCGGAACAACTCCTTATTCATATAGCTGGAGCAACGGTGCGTCAACCGAAGACATCAGCGGATTGAGCGGTGGTCCATATTCTGTAATTGTTACCGATGTTAATTTGTGTTCGGCATCAGCTTCATTTACTATTTCGGAACCTGTAGCTATTACATCGAATATTGTGGCAACGAATGTTCTTTGTCATGGAGATAGTAGCGGTGTGGCTGACTTAACTGTCAACGGTGGAATTACTCCTTATACTTTCTTATGGAATACATTCCAGAATACAGAAGACTTAACTAATCTGAGCGGAGGAATTTACCGCGTGATAATTACCGATGCTAACGGATGTACACATCGCGATTCAATAGTTATTACAGAGCCTGCGGCTATTACTATTTCAGTAGTTACTGCGAGTGTGCTTTGTAATGGCGATGCAAGTGGCGGAGTTGATATTACGGTGAATGGCGGAACTCCTCCTATTAATTACACATGGAGTAACGGTTCAACTCTTGAAGATTTATCGGGAGTTGCAGCCGGAAACTATTCTGTAAGTATTATAGATCAAAACGGATGCACAGCAAGTGCAACGGCAACGGTTACACAACCCGCAGCTTTAGTTCTTAATTCAACAACAAGCAATGTTGCCTGCGCAGGTGGTGCAAATGGTTCAGTGGATATTACTGTTCAAGGTGGTGTGTTCCCTTATTCTTATGCTTGGAGCAACGGTATTAATACAGAAGATATTCATAATGTAAGCGGTGGAAACTATTTTGTAACTGTGTTGGATGCCAATGGATGTTCGCTCTCTGCATCGTTTACAGTTTCAGAACCTACGGCACTTGTTGCTACTACCACAGCTACTGATGTTAGCTGCCACGGAGCAAATGACGGAAGTGTTGATTTGACTGTGAGCGGTGGAGTACCTGCTTATACTTATTTCTGGACGAACGGTTCAGTTTCTGAAGACCTTAGCGGATTAGCAGGCGGCACTTATACGGTTATTGTTCATGATGCCAACGGATGTTCAATAGTAGCTTCGCAAGTGGTAACTGAACCTACGGCTATTGCTCCAACGGTGAGTGTTCTGAATATTTTATGTAACGGAGGCACAGGCTTAGTTGATTTAACGGTGACCGGTGGAACACCAGGTTATACTTTTGACTGGAGTAATTCGACCAGCAGTGAAGATTTAGTAAACGTGGTTGCCGGAACATATACAGTAACTATTACTGATGCCAACGGATGCACGGCTACTGTAAGTGCCACAGTTACTCAACCTACTGCTTTATTAGTTACCGGAAATTCAACGGATGTAAGTTGCAATGGCGGAACCAATGGAACAATCAACATTAACGTAAGCGGTGGTGTGGTTCCTTATACTTTTGCATGGAGCAACGGAGAAACTACTGAAGATCTGAGCGGGTTAGTAGCAGGAGTTTATAACTGTGTAGTTACTGATGGTAATGGTTGCACCAACGGTGTTTCGTTTACTATTAATCAGCCTACAGCAATTACTTCTTCGGTTGCAGGAACTGATGTTACCTGCCATGGTGCGGCTAACGGTTCGGCTATTCTTACAGTAAACGGAGGAACTCCTTCTTATACTTTTGCATGGAGCAATTTCCAGGTTTCGCAAAATCTAAGCAACCTTTCGGGAGGAACTTACTTTGTAATTATTACTGATGCTAACGGATGTAACCACCGCGACTCAGTAATTATTGCTGAGCCTTCGGCTTTGGTGCTTTCAATTACTACTACTAATATTTCGTGCAATGGCGGAACTGCCGATGTTGACTTAACCGTTACTGGCGGAACACTCAATTATGGATATGCATGGGATAACGGTGCTTTAACAGAAGACCTAACGGGAGTTGCAGCAGGAACATATACGGTTACAGTAACTGACGGCAACGGTTGCACAGCTACTGCAACTACTACAGTTATTCAACCTACAGCTTTAACGCTTATAGGCAGTGCAACGAATGTTCATTGCGCAGGTGGTAATGATGGAACTGTAAATATTTCGGTGGGTGGTGGAACTACTCCATATTCTTATACATGGAGTAATGGTTCTACATCGGAAGATGTTCAGAACTTGACCCAAGGAACTTACGATGTTACGGTGAATGATTTGAACGGTTGTACAGTTACGGCTTCATATACTATTACTGAACCTGCCGGTATCAACACAACCATTACAGGAACTGATGTAACTTGTCAAGGCGCTAATAACGGAACAGCTTCTTTAGCGGTGACCGGGGGAACGCTTCCTTATACTTTCTTCTGGAGCAATTTCCAGGGTTCGCAAAACATTGCCAACCTTGACGGTGGTATTTACTACGTGTTGATTACCGATGCCAACGGATGTACGCATCGCGATTCAGTAATCATAGGTGAGCCTTCTCCAATAATTATTACGGTTGATTCGGCATTTGACATTACTTGCTTTGCTAATCAAGATGGTGCTATTTACATTAGTGTAAATGGCGGAACTCCGGGCTACTCTTACTTGTGGAGTAATGACAGCACCAGTCAGGATGTTAACGGCTTGATTGATGCGATATATGTGGTAACTGTAACCGATGCTAACGGTTGCACGGCTGCTAAATCGATAAACATTGCAAGACCATCGTTACTTTCGGTGAATGCTATTATCAACACACCGCTTTGCTTTATGGATTTGAACGGCTCTATTGATTTGATTCCTTCGGGGGGCACACCAAGTTACACTTACGAGTGGAAAGACAGCGCGGGTGCGGTTATCTTTACTACAGAGGATATTTCGGGAATTGGAGCAGGCAGATACACGGTGATTATTACGGATGTGAGAGGATGTACTGCTTACGATTCATTGACGGTAACCGAGCCGGGTCCTTTCTATATTACAACGTTCTTTAAAAACCCTACTTGTCACGACTTTACCGATGGGTATTTAGATATAACGGGCTATGGAGGAACACTTCCTTATGATTTTGTTTGGTCGAATAATGTAACCAGTGAGGATCAATTTAATTTACCGGGCGGAACGTATTCAATAACCGCTACCGATGCACACGGCTGTGCCGCTCAAGACACTAGAACTCTTACTAACCCTCCGGCAATAATTGTGAATGCAACAGCAACACCAGTAAGTTGTTTCGGTGGTAATGATGGAACGCTTACCGGTACTGCAACGGGCGGTATTCCTGTTGACCCTTTACATTTCCTATGGAGCACATTTGATACCAGTTCTACTGTGTTGAATGTAATAGCCGGTCACTATGTTCTTCAAGTAACCGATTCATTCGGATGTTATAATTCAGATACTGCCGATGTTGTTCAGCCGACTGATATTGATATTACAGGCAATATAACGAATGCTGTTTGTTTTGGAACAACTGGTGGAGTTGATATTACAGTTACCGGTGGAACACCTACTTATACTTTTGTATGGACTGGTGGAAGCACGAATGAAGACTTGACTAATGCACTTGCCGGAACGGATACCGTAACGGTAACTGATTCGAAGGGATGCGTGAAGTCGACTGTTTATACGATTACGCAACCAACAGAAATTTATCTTAGCCTGCTTAGCAATCAACCTAGTTGTAACGGAAGTACCAACGGTTCATTATCCGTAGTAGCTACACAAGGTATTCCGGGTTATTCCTACGCATGGAACACAGTGCCAGCGCAAAACACGGCTTCAGCAGCTAATTTAACTGCGGGTGATTACACCGTTACAGTTACCGATTCAAAAGGATGTAGTGCTACTGCAACTCAAACCCTTAATCAACCTTCAGCTATTGATGTGAGTACAGATGTAACTGCTAGTTCATGCTCTAACGTTAATGATGGTGTGGTGGTAGTAACCGCGACCGGTGGATTAGCACCATATATTTATGAACTGAACGGATTGTCTCAGTTGGGTGATACGTTTACCCAGGTAAGCGCTGGAAATTATCTCGTTGTTATATCAGATGCCAACGGATGTGATGGAACTGACACCTTCACCATTACACAGACACCTGGCTTTGCACTTACGCTTACAACCAATCAACAAACCATTCTGACTGGTATGCAAACACAGTTAAATACAAATGTATTGCCTGCTCAAACTATTGTTTCAATAGCATGGAGCCCATTGGTGGATTCGGCATATGGCGATATCTTTGATTTTGGTGGTTGTGACCCTAACAATTGTCCAAGCCCTAATGTTCATCCTCATTATACTACTACATTTATGGCTGTCATAACTAATACAGATGGCTGCTCTGCTTATGACACCATTACGATTGATGTAAAGAACGAAGCCTCTAAGTTTATTCCTTCGGCATTTACACCAAACGGTGACGGACTTAACGACCGTTTTGAATTTGACATTTTGGGAGCCGATAAATTAGACGTTAGTATTTACTCTCGTTGGGGCGACTTAGTTTTCCATAACGACAATCAAGTGAATGGAATGAACCAAAACAGCGGATGGGATGGAACTAAAGGCGGGAAGCTTTGTCCGTTCGATACTTATGTTTACAAAATTAAGATTACCTACTTCGACAAATCGGTAGTTGACATTACAGGTACAGTTACCTTAATGAACTAAACTGAATCTGCTGATAAAATAAAAGCCCTCTGAAAAACAGAGGGCTTTTCTATTTTTAAAATATATGCACATCTGGTTTTTACATCGGAAATATCTTGACACCAAAGGTTTGGTAGCCTTGTGGCACGAAACGCTTTTGGCAAAAACATGTTTTAGAAGGAAAGTCAAAAGGGTATAAAAATCATCCGCTGTTATTGCACTTTAAGAAATTGAAAAAACCGCTGTTATTAATCAGTACCTCTCTCAAGTTTATGAAGAAGCAGTAAAGAGGGATTATAATTTCGATAGAGAAAAAATTGATTTGGATTTCAGCAAATCAAAACCAGCAGTTACAAAAGGACAAATGAATTACGAGGCAAATCATTTGAAGAAAAAATTAAAAACGTTCGATCCCGAAAAATTTAAAGAAATAAATGCGTTGAAAAATTTCGATGCGCATCCGATGTTTAAAGTATGGAAGAAGGTATTGAAGATTGGGAAATTGTTTAGCCTTTCTTTTTAAAACCTATTCATACTCATTCCCTTTTTCCCCATTGCTATTCCCTAAAAATTTTCCGCAATCAAGTTCAATGTTCAATTTCCCTTCGGGTTGAACAAAACGATGTTCAGGATTTATTTCATTCTTAAACCGCACGCTATCGGCATACACTTTTGTAAAAAATTTTGCCCACACAGGCAACGCTGTGCTGGCTCCTTGTCCGTTCTCCATACTCTGAAAACGAATGTAGCGATCATCGCAACCCACCCATGAACCTGCAATTAAATCAGGAGTTAATCCAATGAACCAACCGTCAGAATAATTTTGCGTGGTTCCCGTTTTACCCATAATATCATTCATCAGTTTCCAGCGATAACGTAAACGTGCAGCTGTGCCGCCCATCACCACGCTTCGCAACATTTCCACCATTACATAAGTTGTTTGTTCATCAAGCGCTTCGTTTTTATTCGCCACAAAATCCTGCAACACATTTCCGTTTCTATCTTCAATGCGCGTAATAAAAATAGGTTCCACATGCGTGCCCTGATTGGCATAAGTGGTATAGGCACCTACCATCTCGAACAACGAAATATCAGCAGAGCCGAGGCAGATAGACGGTTGCACAGGAATGTCGCTCTTTATTCCCATTGTCTTAACTAACTTCACCACACTCTCGGGACCAATCTCGTGCATGAGATAGGCAGTAACGCAATTGATTGAATTCGCGAGTGCTTTTCGCAATGTCAACATACCGCCATATTTTCCATCGCTGTTGCGTGGAGTCCAATCCTGCAGCAAACCAAAACGTTTGTCTGTAGCTTCAAAAGTTACGGGCTGATTGGGAACCTGAAAGCAAGGTGAGTATCCTTTATCGCGAATGGCAACGGTGTACACAAATGGTTTGAACGTAGAACCGATTTGCCGTTTGGTATTGATGTTTACGTGGTCGTACTGGAAATATTTATAGCTCACACCACCCACCCAAGCGCGAATAAATCCCGACTCGGGGTCAACAGCCAAAAAACCATTTTGCAAAATCATGCGGTGATAACGGATAGAATCATACACGCTGATAATGGTATCTTTCTCTCCGCCATCGTATGAAAACACTCTTCGCTTGCCGGGAGTTTTCATAATCTTTTCAATCTCGATTTCGCTCTTGCCCTGGTTTTTCAAATCAATATAAAGCGGACAGTGGTTGTAGATAGCTTTCCACTCAGTAGGGAAATCTCTCCACGGGTCTTTGCCTTTCCAGTAAGCAAAAAACTTTTGTTGCACTTCACTCAAATGTTCGCGTTGCGATTCCTCGGCTAATTTTTGCAAGCGCGAATCAATCGTTGTATAAATCCTTAAACCGTCTTTGTAAATATTGTATTTACTGCCATCGGGTTTGCGATGTTGCTCACACCAATCTTTCATCCACATGCGCAGATACTCGCGGAAGTAAGGAGCCACACCTTCGTTTTGTGTATCTGCACTGAAGTCCAATTTTATCGGAAGCTTTGTCAATGAATCGCGCTGTTTCTCATTGATGAATTTGTAATTGTAAAGTTGAGCGATTACCACATTTCTTCTTTGCAAAGATGCTTCTGGTCTTGTGCGCGGGTTATATTGCGTTGGCGCTTTCAGCATTCCCACCAAAATTGCCGCCTCTTCAATTTTCAAGGAATCAATCGGCTTTCCGAAATAGACAAACGCAGCCGATTTAACTCCGTAAGCATTATCACTGAACGGCACGGTGTTGAAATACATGGCCATGATTTCTTCTTTCGTATAAGACCGCTCCAACTTCACAGCAATAATCCATTCTTTCAATTTGCGGAAAACGAGTTGAAGTTTATTGAGATGTTCGCGCGGAAAAAGATTTTTTGCCAATTGTTGTGTAACCGTACTACCTCCTCCTCCATCGCTGCCCACTAATCCCTTCAGCACACGAAGCAAAGCGCGGAAGTCAACTCCGGTGTGTTTGAAAAAGCGAATATCTTCTGTAGCGAGTAAAGCGTTTTTTAAATTCTCATTGATGTTTTCAAAACCAATATTGCTGCGGTTTTGTAAATAAAATTTACCGATAACCTGGTGGTCGGTGGAAATTACTTCGGTGGCTAATGAACTGTTTGGATTTTCTAACTCTTCGAAAGAAGGCATGTATCCCATTTTGCCAATGGCAATCAGGTAAAACAACAACACAACAACAGCAGTGCCCGAAATAAATATGCCCCAAAACGCGAGGAAAAACTTTTTGTTTTTCATTGGGACGAATGTATAAAGAAACGCTTGCGGTGGAATAAGTAATAACTTAAAAACCTATTTACAGCCGCAAATTTATGTAGCTTAAATTGAGGAATACTAATTATCGCCTGCGTTTACTACACCTAAAGTTTTCAATTTTGATTGCAACTCTTTTCTCGCAAAAAATATTCTGCTTTTAACTGTGCCAAGCGGCAAATCCAGCTTCTCCGAAATTTCTTGATAATGAAAACCTTTGTAGTACATCATAAAGGGTTCGGTAAAATCTGCACTTACCTGACGCATGGCTTTCTTAATGTCTTCAGCTAAAAAAGATTGCTCAGCAGCATTTTTCTCCACCACCTTGGTGCTATTGAGTAAGTATTGATTTTCGGATGTGTCGGTAACGGTGTTGCTCTTCTTATGTCTGCGGTAGTTATTGATAAAAATATTGCGCATGATGGTAAACAGCCAGGCCTTGATATTAGTTCCCTCACTGAATTTTTCCTGATTAGCCAGTGCTCTGCAAAAAGTATCCTGAATTAAATCTTCTGTTTCCTGACGGCTTTTAGTAAGGTTATATGCAAAAGGACGAAGCAGGTTTTCATACTGCATTATTTCTGAGCCGAAGTTATAGGTAGTAGCCATAATTTATTTTGTTTAATCTTTTAATTAAAAAGTTAAACAAATATAAGTACAGTTTTTTGATAGTTCCAAATAAAACAGCCAATCTTTCAAGAAATTTTTTGTTGAGTCGGATGAAGTAATAGTAATCAGAGAATAAAAAGTGCTTAAATCAGTTTCAGAAATTCCTGTATGCTTTTTACCGAAAGGCAATTAGCGGGTAGCTTATCAGTTGAATCCAACTGTGTGCCTCCTGCAATAACTTTAGTTCGGGGATATAAAGAAGAAAGCTTTTTGAGATATGTATGAAATGACATTTGCTGCAGTGGCACGGTGGCAAAAACGACCAGGTAATCGGGTTTGAATTTATCGGTGATAAAACCAAGTTCGTTCAAAGGAAGCGATGCGCCTAAGTATGCTGTTTGATGATTCTTCTCACGCAATAAAAAGTCGCTAAACAATAATTGCAGTTCATGGTTTTCGCCTTCGGGCAGAAACAGAATAATTTTTTTGCTATTCTTAGTAAGCTTCAATTGTTGCTTGTCAATAGCAACCATTATTTTTCTCCGCACCAGATTGGATATAAAATGTTCCTGCGCCACACGAACCTCACCTGCTGTCCACAGTACTCCGGTGCGGCTCAAAAAGGGAAATATAAGTTGCGTAAACGCTTCCTGAAATCCCATTTTTTTGATTGCACTGTTCAACGTTTTTTCGAAACGCTGTTCATCAAAATCGAGCATCGAATGAATGAGCGCATCAAGAAGATGAGTGGCGTGCTCTGTCTCTTCATACAAATTCAAAACGTGGGCACCCAAATTTTCTTTACCCAATTCCGCAATTTTTGAAATCTTCATTCCATTGCGATTGAGTGTGCCTATGTTCAGCAACAAACGCAATTGCTCATCGGTGTAGTAGCGGATATTCGTATCGGTGCGCTTGGGCTTGAGGAAATCGTAACGCTGCTCCCATATACGTAGGGTGTGGGCTTTTACACCCGAAAGCGTTTCCACTTCTTTTATAGAATATTGACCCATGCTGTTTTTTATTGCTCTCCAAACTAAACAAACGGAGGCGCGAAAAGTTTCATTTCTCTATTTATATATGCGCTTGAAAAATTTCTCGTTGTATAAATCAATATTCTTTTCGGAGAGAAGCGTAGAGAAATTCAATGTGGAGATACAGGTGATAGCGTATTGCTCTTTTTTCAAATCGCTGAAGAGTTGGTCCTGCGATTTAATCACTTTGTAATAACTCATTACATCTTCTCTGTTTTTAAACTGACGAATATTGATGAGTTTGTTTTTACTGTCTATCAAAACCTGTTTCGCCACTAATCGCTTATCGGTAAACTGAGTAGAGTTGAACGCATCAACTTTTGCCATAGTGCTCATGATAGCACTTTGAGGAGTAGTGGCATCTTTAATGTAGATGATGAAATAATGCACTGCTGCATCGCTGCGCACATAAGGCGAAGTGGTATCCTCTTCCACAATATTCTGTGCCACACTTGTTGCTTTTGCAGAAGTGTCTTTTACAGAAGAAATATTCTTTGTGGTATCTGTTGAACTTATCACTGCCTGCTTGGTAGTTGTATCTGTTTTCACAACAACTCCGCCTTGTTTCGTTTTTTCTTTAGCTTCATTCAACTGCTTTTGAATAGCCGCTTCGCTGGTATCGGCACCTCTGAAGAAAACAGCATTCAGCGAATCGCGCTTAGTAGAATCTTTACTCAAATCAATTTGCGGCAACGATGATTTATTGAGCGCAGCCAACAAATCAGTGGCTACCTTTTTAACTTCTACATCAGTTGCTTTGCTTATGATTTTGTTGAGTGCCTGCACATAATCTGCCAAACGGTTTTGTTTGCTCAGCACCAAAGCTTCGAGCAGTTGGAACTTCCCGCTGATAGGGTTTGGCTTAAAAAGTTTATCAGCCATTTCGCATTTATACCAGCACGAGTCGAGACTATCAACCGAGTAATCGTTATAAGCGCGCTCGTAATAATCAAACACTGCTTTTTCTTTTTGCTTGGCTTCGTTTACAAAATTAGGGTCGCGTAAAACTTTCGCAATAACACTCTCCGGAAACTCTGCCAGAATTTTGTTCTTGTATTCTTCTGCTTTCACAGTGTTCTTTTGCTTGAGCGCAATGAGATACAAGTTGTAATAACTCTCCAGCAACAATTTGTTTTTCGGGAATCTTGCATTCAGCGTTTCGAACATGTTATCAGCTTTAGGATAACTCTCCAAACCATCTTTATAAATAGTGCCTGCGGTATAGTATGCTTCTATCAACCGGTCGTTTGATTTATTCAGTTTTTCAGGTGTAAGCGGAATGCTTGAATGCATCTGGTCTTCCATGCTTCCTGAATTTATTGCAACGGCAGAATCCTTTTGAACACTTGCAGTAGTATCAGAAGCTATAGCATTATCATCATCACTAATAACAGAGGATTTATTTTTCCTTCTCCAGTTTTCTTCGAGTTTTCTTTTACCCCATTTTTTAACGAAATCATTATAACCAGTTGAGCGCGCGTTTACATTGTAGAAATACCAACTCGAACCCTGCGTAGCATTTTGTTGTTGCACATTATTCTGAGGCAGGTTATTCATAATATTGTTCCCCTGCGAATTTGAACCCGAGGCGGCTGCGGCTTTTTTCTCTTCTTCTTCCTTCTCCTTTTTGAAAATGGCATCGCGAATAATTTTTTCGCGCTGCACTTCGTTCATGCCCGCTAGTTTTTGCAAACTATCTTCAGTAGCAATAGTGTTCAACTGCTTCACTAAATTATCGAGCACCTTGGCGCGTTCTGCAATATCGGCATAGCGCAAATCGTTCTTCGACATAAAGCTCATGGTAGAGTCGTAGAAAAATTTCGAAGTCACATACGCTTCGTCCTGATAATCGAGTTCTGCCAGTTTTAAAAACGAAAGCGCTTTTTGTTCATCGTTGCTCGTAGAATTATCAATAGATTTATGCAGAAAATTTCTGGCTTCTACGCGACTGTTTTCTGCAATTGAAATCAATGCCAACTCATAATAAATCTGGTCGAAGTAATCGCGGTACTTATTGTCCTTCGCCATTTTTGCAAGCAGCTTGCGAATATCCATGCCACCTTCGCCTCTGCCCAGTTTCGCCATTTTAATTTTGGCATAAAACTCCATATCGTAATTCGGATGGCTCTTCAATACCTTCTTATAATTCTCCACTGCCTTAGCATTATTGCCCGTAACCGCATAACACTGCGCCAGCACAAACAGCGGACGCACCCGCAGTTTTTCCTTCTTCTTAATTTTTTTGGCGTTCAAATATTTTTCGAGCGGCTCAATGGCTGCGTGATAATCTTTTTCTGCCACGCGCAAATCGGCTTCCACCAAATCAACCTGCGGGTCAAGGTTTTTATAAAACAATTCATCGCCACGCGTGTAGGTAACTACCGATGACGCTTCATCAAATTTATTTTGGCGCGAGTATGTTTTAATCAGCCACAACAAAGCTTCGCTTCGTGCGGGTTCGTGAATCCACAATGAAAACTCAGGGCGCTTGTCCACCTTCTCTAAGGTTTGTGTGCCGTCTTTATTTATCACCACCTTTACTTCGGGCTTCACTTTTTTCTTCTTCTTCTTCACATACTTTTTAAGCGGCTTGCCCAAACCCTTCATCACTTTTACATAATCAACACCTTCTTTAAACTCGGTGGTAATGTATTTGAAACTGGCAGCGGCTTT